>JBBSQV010000004.1:0-60330 GCA_038243675.1 Flavobacteriales bacterium | reverse complement strand
TCTATAAATCACAAGAATATTACTGACTTGTATCCGCATAATTATAAACTCCAAGTGCAAGAATCTTCCCTGTAATACTTCATAATCTTACCAGAAAACTATTTTATATTATATGGTATGCACTTAGTCGGGGGGATACTTTAAAACTGTATAAGCGGGACTAATGATTCCATCGTGATGACAATATTCCAATCCTCCTTCAAAAGAACGTAAGCTAATAGCAAAATCACCTTTCTTAATAAATTTAAAAGATTCCAAAGCTCCTGAAGGCATTACCATCCTGTTTTCTACCCAAGTTCTCGGAACAACACCCTGATTTTGCGTGACTGAAAGTAATTCTTCGTTTTGTTTATTTTTCTCTGAATGGTCTTTGAATAGGTGCTTCATTCTGATGCAGTCCCAATGCGCAGGAATATCGCCCAACCATTCCACTCCCGAAGGTTTGTAAGATGTATATGCTTGTAATTTTGTAGTGGTACTATTCATCGGTGGTGTCAATTCTATTTTGTAATTCATTTTCAATTTCTTCAATGGTCGGCAAACTACTTTTTAGTTCTTCGGGTAGTATTTCTGTAAACGAGAATTCACTAATTCCGATGGGTTTGTTTATGTCGCGCAGGGCAAACTCGGCTTCAATATTGTTTTTGTCTCTGCACAATAGAATTCCTATGGTCGGTCTGTCGTCATCTTGTTTCAAAAGAGTATCAACTGCCGAAAGATAAAAATTCATCTTTCCTGTATATTCAGGCATAAATGCGGTATTTTTTAATTCGACCACTACGTAACATTTGAGTTTAATGTGGTAAAATAGCAAATCTAAAAAGTATTCTTTATCGGCGATTTCAAGTGCATACTGTTGTCCTACAAAAGCAAAACCTTTACCGAGTTCTAATAAGAATTTGGAGATTTGTGCCACCAATTGTTTTTCTAAATCCCGCTCTTTCATTTTTGGAGACATCGTCACGAAATCAAAAATATAAGGATCTTTTAATGTTTGCTGTGCCAAATCCGAAAGCGGTTCTGGTAATGTATTTTTGAAATTAGTGACCGATTTTCCTTGTCTTGCAAACAATTTCGATTTGATTTGCAAAGCTAAAGTGTCACGACTCCAGGCATTTTCTATAGTTTGCTGAATGTAAAATTGAGCTTGTACTACATTTTCTGATTTTGTAAAAATATAAATGTGATGTCCCCACGGAATTTGAGTCAATAGTTCCGCGTTCAATTGGTCAACAAGTTGTTGACTTTTTACAATTGGTATGTTTTGTAATTGGGCAACAGCTTGTTGCCCAAATGGATTGTTCGTGTTTTTCAATTTTGCTACAGCTTGTTGCACAATTGAATCTTTATAAAAATTATAGAAACTACGGCAATATTTGAGGTTTCGACTCGAAAAACCCGTCATTGTTGGGAATTCTTCTTTTAAATCTAAGGATAGTTGCTCTATCAATTTATTCCCCCAAACGGCTGTTTCTTGCTTTTCGGCAATCATCTTTCCTAATTCCCAATAGAAATTAATTAAGGCAGAATTAACGGCTACTGCAGCTTTTATTTGCGAAGAACGGATTTTTGATTTTAATTCAAAAAGCCATTCTTTATATTCGGTATCTAGTATTTGCATCCTGAAATTAATTTACAAAGCCAATATTTCTGCAATCAATCCGTCACTTAATTTTTCTAAATCCAAAATATCTTTGGTTACTTCTTCAATAGATCGCAGCGGTTTATGCTGATAGAAATATTTATTAAAACTTATTTCATATCCAATTTTAGTCGCATCAAGATTTATCCAAGCTTCAGCCACGTGCGGTTTTACCTCTCTTAAGAAGTAGGTGTAAATATCTTCTTTGAGTGGAATATTTTCGGTGTCCCGTAAATCACTTTCAGTTTCATAGGTAATATACTCACCTTTTTTTGCTGTAGCATAATACCCGTGATCTGACAATTCTTTGACAGTACAATCCAGTTTTTCTAGAAGTTGCTCTAACTTATCACTTGCTAATTTCACCGTGCTTTTCACGACTTTTTCTGCATCAGAATCGTACCAAGAAATGGCATTGTAAATCGCATTTAATTCCGAAGCGCTTACTTTAAGTTTTTCGGCTTTTACAACAGCGTTTACTTTCTCTTTAAACAAATTGAAATCGCTGTATTCCTCAGTTCCTATTGATTTCATTAGGCTTTGAGCCATAGTCATCAAATTCAACTGTTTGTTCCAGATAGTATCAGTAGTCAAACTTTTTAGTTGTTTGCTGTTGAGATTCAATTCTTGCTTCTCACACCATTCTTCCAAAGATTTTTTATGAGTATTGATTGATTTGTAAACTTCATCTCCATAAATTTCGAAAGCGTAAACCATTGCTTCTTTAATACTTTTATCATATCGCAGCTCCGCAAGTCGCTCAGCTGTAAATTGTGCTTTCAGACGTTTTGGACGTTCAATTGTAACTTTATAATATCCAAAATCGGCATTATCAAATACTTTTGAGGCAATCGTATTATCGCCATTTCTTTCAATCGCATCTAAATTTGTATAAGTCTTTACGATTTCTGAAATATGCTCAGGTGCCAATTCGCAGTTTTTATTCCCCAAGTTTTTACGCAATTTCCGGAAAAGTTGCCCACCATCTATCAACTGTACCTTCCCTCTTCGGTTGTCAGTTTTATTATTGCTTAAAATCCAAATATAGGTTGTGATTCCAGTATTGTAAAAAAGATTGTTCGGCAGTTGCACAATCGCTTCCAGCCAATCATTTTCGATTAAATACCTTCGGATATTACTTTCTCCTCCACCTGCATCACCAGTAAACAAACTACTTCCGTTATGTACAGATGCGATTCTTGTTCCAGCTGCACTTTGCGAAAGCGATTTCATTTTACTAACCATTTCCATCAAAAACAACAGTTGGCCATCCGAAGATCTTGGCGTAGCATCGGCAGCTTCCTCTATTCCCCAATAATTATTGAGTCGAATTTGAAAACGAGGATCTATAACTTCTTTTCCGTCTTTAATATATTTTTGCTCACTTGCCCAAGATTTTCCGTACGGTGGATTTGACAACATAAAGTCAAATGTCTTTCCTGCGAATTCATCTGTAGATAAGGTTGAACCCAAACGAATATTTTCGGGATCATTCCCTTTAATCATCATATCTGATTTGCAAATGGCGTAGGTTTCATCGTTGATTTCCTTTCCATACAAGTACACATCACCTTTCGCCCGAATTTCACCCTCTTCATCTTTAATAAAATTCTGAGATTCGGTCAACATTCCTCCACTACCACAGGCTGGATCGTAAATGGTCATTACGGGAGGTAAATTATTTTTGATTGGATCGAAAATAATGTGTGTCATAAGGTCAATAACTTCACGTGGCGTAAAGTGCTCTCCCGCTTCTTCATTATTTTCTTCGTTAAACTTTCTAATTAGCTCCTCAAATACATACCCCATTCCGAGATTAGACAAAGCAGGAAGTTTTCGACCATTGCTATCTAGCTTTTCAAAAGGAGTAAGATTAATATCTGGCGAAGTGAATTTTTCCAAAACATCTAGCAATACATCCTTAGTTGCCATATGTCGAATCTGACTTCGTAGCTTAAACTTCTCAATTATTCTTTTACATTGGCACTAAAACCATTTAGATAATCTTCGAAATTAGCTTGTAGCAGTTGCTGACTATTAGTCGCGGTATTATGAAGTCGTTGCAAAGTCCACTCGCTCGTATTATAAAACACATAGCCAGAAGCGGTTTGTAAACCATTCATATCTAATTCGGTAAATTTTGCTTCGTCACGTTGGAAAGCAAGTTCTTCCATTACCGCATCTTTGGTTGGCTCTAATAAAGCATCGAGACGTCGCAAAACAACCATTGGTAAAATAACATCACGGTATTTTCCGCGTACGTAGACATCACGAAGGCAATCATCTGCGATTGACCAAATGAAGGAAACTAATTTATTGTGGACTGATTGATTCATTGAAATTTAATATAGTAGGTCAGTTTAGAAGTCCTGACTAATGAAGATGAGAATTGAAAAAATATGTTAAATGTAAATCTAAATTAATAAGAAGAAATAACCTACTGAAATTTTAAAATGATTGAGAAAGTTCGATAAACTTGAAAACGCACTTTTAGTAAGATTTTCGGTTTTGACTTTCGCACTTATGTATATTTGAAAGAAGCTAAAATCTGTTTTCCAGCAGATTTAAATATATTAAAGACCATTTCTAACTTTTGAAAGCATCTTTCTAATTTTTTTTAGGAAGCAATTGTATCAATACTTTGGTGATGGGATTTTGAGATCGTGATTGTTCTAATTCTTATGCCATTATATCGGTCGTCCCTACGGGACTTTCGTAATTAGCAACATTGTATCAGTGTCATCGACACGAGCGATATTTTTGCTTATGATTTTAATCATAGGATAAGAATTCATAAATTGAAAACAAAGCCTCATCAAATCATATCTCCAAAAAGCCAACCTTCATCGAAATCATCTTTAAAGTCATCAAACAAGTTTGTGTAATCCTCTTTGAAGGTTTCTCTGTGATGATGTTTACTCTCGATTGGCTATGTGCTGGTAAACATCTTTGATTTGAGATTGACTGTAGCTAAAAGCTGCAAAACCGCGTTGCCATTCAAATCTATTTGAAGAATCCGACTTTTCTTCAGGAATTTTGAAGATTTAGCTTTCAAACTGTTCATGATTTCTGAAACAGATAGGTTGACTTTAGAGAAAAGAAGCAATGTAGGTGATATTCGATCCCATTGACAATAATTGTTTTGAAATCTGTTTCGTTGATAAAGTCGTCAACTGCTGCCAAAATAACGGATTGCCATTTTTTAACGATAACTGCATTTTAGTACTTTATAGCAAAAAGTGTTTTAACGTATATTTAAAGATCAGTGTTTGGCAAATTTTTTAGATTTTCTTTATTTAATAAAATTTAAGAGGCTAAATAAATTTAAGCTTGCAGAAAGATATTGACTATTTAGGTTTTATTCTCAGTGAAATAAAATAAATTGTAAAAGAATAAATTGTGCTGAATTAACTACGTCACCTCGCGGCAGGGACAGGAACGGCATCCTTTGCTGGTAAACGAAAAATTCGAAAATGACGTGAATCGCGAGGTTTTCTAGTAAAAGAAGATCGCTGTAGCAGCAAAGATACAGTGGATGGCCCGGTTGTACTGTGATTGCGAAAATCAAAAAATGATTGAACGATCTCACGTCTTTCGCAATTGCAGATACAAGCCGCCCAAATAAAAAGACTAAAGTTCAACAAATAACGAATTCCACCCTCATCTGTAGATATTCTACTGCTTTTGAATTAATGGATTCAAATCGATTTTTAAAAAACTATTTTCTAGTTGATTGTATAGAATATTATCAATTATATAGGCAGTCGAAGTCGCATCAATCTCGGCAATTCGCTTCCCGTCATTGTCGATAATTAAAGTTTTTTGATCTTTTGCAATAAATTTTAAATGCTTTGTTTGAAGATAATAAATACTTAACTTTTCTAGGTCGTATGTTTCGGCAATTTTCAGATTACTGTCAATAGCTAATGTCTTATTTTGGGTTGTGTAAACAAAAACCTTAGTGGTATCTGATTTTAAAAGATTAATAAGGTCGCCATCTTCGTTCGTTTTAAAAACTTGATCACCAATAAAATACTCAAGATCGCCAACATTGTCTTTTGCAAAATCTCTTTCTGCCAGAATACTGCCTGTCGACATAGAATATTTTCGAATCTTGTTTTTAAAGACAAGGAATATTTTTTCATCTTTTACTTGAAAGCTTAAAATAGGATCGTCTTTGTTGTCTAGAAATGATAAAAATAATTGTTTTCCTGAATCCTTTTCAAAAGCTGCAACGTAAGGCTTGCCAAAATTAATTTGTCTATTCCCCATAAAGGCCCTTCCTTCATTAATTACAAATATGACATTTCCTTCTACAAAAATCGTCGATTTGCTGGTAAGATCTGGAGGAAGTAGGGTTTTCCATAACAGCTGTCCCGAGATTTTATCTAATGATGCAAGCTGCTCTTTTGATGCAAAGTAGATATTTGAACTATCGATAATTGTATTTGAAACTAAATCTCGAACTATATCGTGTCCAGAAGATAATATGACGTTTCCTGTGAGCAAACCTAAACCGATTCCAACAGCATTCGCAGCAATAGTATTTGTGTAATCGTTTTTGCCAGTTATCGCTTCGTAATCCCAACCTTGTCCTGTTTTGATATTTATAAAGTGCAGACCCCCAGTAACTGCAATCATAGTTGAATCACTTGTATATAGCATGTCATTCCAACCGTATTCTCTATTCACTTTTCTTTTCCATAGCACTTTGCCATCTGCTAAATTTATACCTTCCAATTCATTTGAA
Organism: Flavobacteriales bacterium; assembly: GCA_038243675.1. Classification (GTDB taxonomy): domain Bacteria; phylum Bacteroidota; class Bacteroidia; order Flavobacteriales; family Flavobacteriaceae; genus Flavobacterium. The sequence goes on along the minus strand of JBBSQV010000004.1, from coordinate 53,938 downwards.
ACTGATAGACTTTTGGACTTGTACCCTATGCCGATTTTATCGCTTGGATCTACAAAAAAAATATTGTTTTTAACTTCCCAATGATTTTTCCCAGTTTTAGTATCGATATAATAGCTTTTATTTGCGACGTTCTCTATAATATTACTGCCAAAGTGCTGAATATTACCAGTCTGATAAGCGATTTTTTTTGACCATAAAACGGTCTGCTTTTCAAGATCATATTGCACAACATCTCCGACACCTTTAAGCCATTTTCCGTTTTTTGACAATCCTCTTAACTGCGCTGTCAACAACCCATTCGCTGCATCAATATAGGATTGATCAATCCTCTCGCCAAAAATATATTCGGTACCCACTATCGCAGTGCTATCAAGAAAAATTTTTCCAACTACTTTTTCGTTAGCTAGCACTTGAATTTGATTATTTTTACCTTTTTGACTGTATCCATTGACAGTAAAGAAAAGTAAAAATCCTAATATTGTTTTTGTAATCATCGTGTTTTTTTATATTATTAAGGACCAGCGATTTGCCAAAAAATTTGTTATTTCTGAAAAAAATAACTCTGAAATATTATTATAGATCTTTAAAATTAAATGGTGAGTAGAATGTATTATTTATCGGCGAATATAATATATTTCTACAGCTTAAGTGACAGATTTATAGTAAAGAATTTGATGATTGTAAGAGTGGTTATTGCTAAGTATGCAATTATTGTCTGAATTTTTTTATGTGTGTTTTGGAAGCATTGATAACGACATAGTATAATAAAATTGAATTGATATAATATGCGTAAATACTTCAAGTATTCACAACTAAATATAAGTTCCAAGCAAGACAACTACACATGAAAAGACATAATAGTAAGATAGAATATAATAATGATTAGATTTTAAATGTTTCGTAATCTTGCCAATAATTTACTACTTTTCAAACTTTAAATTGTCTTGTTGAAAAAGTTTAGTTTCGTGAACTGAGCGTAAGTAATAATATGAGTCCGTATTATTGGTTCTGTCCAGTTGGCATTGTTTGATTCTGAACTTTAAGTAAATTTAAATATGACTGTTTTTATGGGTGATGATGCTGAAAGAAAAAACGAAAAAATACGGATGAGGACAAATGATTTAAAGAATTCTACTTTGTTGGAATTATTTACAGAAGGCATTGCATTCCTCAATGTGGATGGTCAGTTTATATATTCGACTCCGTCTGCACAAAAACTTGTAGGTTATAATCAGAATGAATTTGAAGGTATGCGCATTAATGAACTTGCAAATCCTTTGGATATTCAGCTTTTGGAGAAAGCTTTTGATAACGCTCTTGCAAATCTTCAAATCATTAAAATAAGTCAATTTCGATTATTACGCAAAGATGGAACTTATCAATGCTACGACGGGACTTTTCAAAATAAGCTCGAAGATCTATCAATAAATGGTATTGTACTTAATTGTAGCACTGTCGCTAATCAAAATTTTGGGCGCGAAGATTGTGGAACTATTACCTCTGCAAATTTGTTAGATAATGAGTTATTTACAGGATGTGTTTTAGCTTCACTTAGTGATCAGGTTGCAGTTATATCTGAGGACGGTACTGTACTTGCTGTCAATAAAGCTTGGGAGGAATTTGCTTTTATGCTTGGGGAAGAGAGACCGCTTAATGGATCTGTGGGTAGCAATTACATCAGGGTCTGTGAAGCAGCAGTTGCATCTGGCGATTATGATGTACAACGAACTTTGGATGGAATATTGTCTGTATTTAGCAAAAAAGTTCCTTCATTTCATCAAGAATATCCTTGTTTTACCGCAACGACTCAGAAATGGTTTGTCCTGAATGTTCTCCCATTTGGGGACGACGATACAAAAGTGGTTATAACACATCAAGATATTACGAAAAGAAAGCTTGCAGAAATCAACCTTAGCATAACTGCTGAAAAGTTGAAAACGACCTTATCCAAATTAAGCACTATTCTAGATTCCTCATTAGACTTGATTTGCACCATAAATTCTAATATGGAATTTGTAACAATAAATAAAGCATCTTTCGCTTTATTTGGCTATATGCCGGAGGAATTAATTGGTACAAAATTTATCAATCTTGTACCAGATAACGATAAGAATAGAACGCTAGAAGCTGCTGAAAACATTTCTAAGGGATTGCCACTTCCACTATTTGAAAACAGTTATGTACATAAAAACGGCAAAATTGTTCCATTAATGTGGTCTGTGAATTGGGACGACAGAGTTGGCATCATGTACGCTGTTGCAAAAGATATGACTGATAAGAAGAAACTTGAAAAGTCTATTGAACTTGAGCGAGATCACTATTACAATATGTTTTTAAAAGCACCATCGGCAGTGGTAATGTTGAAAGGCAAAAATCATACTTATGAATTAGCAAACCCGCTTTACTTACAACTAGTTGGGAAAACTAATATCATTGGTAAAACAGTATTAGAAGTAATACCTGAAGTAAAAGAGCAGGGTTATATTAAAATTTTAGATCGGGTTTATCGCACAGGTAGGTCTCGGAAAGGAAAAGAAGTTTTAATAAAATTAGATAGAAACGGCGACGGAATTTTGGTTGATACGTATTTAAACTTTATTTTTCAAGCCTATCGCAATTTCGCTGGGGAAATTGAAGGAATTTTCGTTTCTGCAAATGACATAACAGAGCAAATACTCTCACGAAAAGTGATTGAAAAAAGAAGTAAATTTTTTAAAGGAGTGATTGAGAGTAGCCAAGATATGGTTGCCACAATTAGTGCTACGGGAAAAATTCTTTATGCCAGTCCCAGTGTGTCAAAAAAGTATGGATTCGATAATAACGAAATTTTAAAGCGGAATATTTCAGACAGTATTCACCCTGATGATTTACTGCTAAGCAGAAAACTTATGACGGACGTCCTCCACCAACCTTTGATACCAATTGGCTGTTCAGCTGTACGTCAGTACAAAAAAGATGGAACGTATATGTGGGTTGAAGCTACTCTAACAAACTTTCTTAAAACTGAAGGTATCAATGCGATTGTTGTGAATTTTAGAGATATTTCTACACGGAGAAAGGCAGAATCTCTGTTACGGGAGACGATGAAAGAATTAGAAGAAGAGAGAACGAGACTTATAACCGCTCAAGAAGTTGCAAAAATAGGAAGTTGGGAAATCAGTGCTAAAACTTACGAAGTCGCATGGTCTAACCAAACATTTCATATTTTAGGTGCTGATCCCAAAAATTTTAAAGCTTCCTACGACTCATTTCTGACATTTATTCATCCTGAAGATAGACAAAGAGTTTCTGATATTTTTATAAAATCTTTAAGTAAGAAGGGTACACATTCTGTCGAGCATAGAATACTTACTTTGCAAGGAGCTGAAAAGTGGGCTGAAGAAAAGTGGACAATTTCGAGAGATTTAGATGGTATTGCTACTTTTGCAGTTGGTACATGTCAAGATATCACAGAAAGGAAAGAAGCTGAACAAAATGTGTTGAAAAGCGAAACAAAATTAAAAATAGCACAGCATATTGCGCATGTAGGTAGTTGGGAAATTGATGTGGTACACAATGAGCATAGTTGGTCAGACGAGTACTTTAGAATTCTCGAAATAGATAGAGACGTTAAACCTTCTGAAGAATCATTTTATACTGCTGTACACCCTGAAGACTTAGATATGGTAATGTCAAACATTAAGGATTCATCTGTAAACACAGAAATCTCAAATTTCCTCTTCAGATTTGTACGAAAGAATGGAGAAATAGGATTTGCTTCAACCGAATGGAGAAGTGAGTACGACATTCACGGTAACAAACTTTATATGTATGGAATCCTACGAGATCTGACTGCCGAGCAGAAAGCTGACCAAGAACGACAAAAGATGATTGTTGATATTATACAGCGCAACAAAGATCTTGAGCAATTTTCATATATTATATCGCACAACCTTCGTTCACCAGTAGCAAATATAATTGGTCTAACAGAAGAGTTAAAGGACGATACGCATAGTGCAGAAACTGTAGGTGAGTTGCGTGAAGCGATTGGTGCGGATGTGAAAAGACTCGAAGAAGTTATTGTGGATCTTAATAGTATAGTGCAGACTAAAAGAGATATTATTGAGCGGAAGGAAGAAGTTGCGTTATCCGAAATTATTGAAAATATTCTGCTGAGCATCAATTATCTAGTAGAAAATCAGGGAGTGACTGTTATTACCGATTTTGAGTCTATTGATCATATACTTACAATTAAAAGCTATATTCAGAGTATTTTCTATAACTTAATTTCCAATAGTATTAAATACCGTCGCAATAATGTTGAATTGATCATTAATGTTAGAACTCAGATTGTTGACAAAAAGGTTCAAATCTTTTTCACAGACAACGGCATAGGCATCGACCTCACGCGATATAGTCCACATATGTTTGGATTGTATAAACGTTTCCATCCGGGAATAGAAGGAAAAGGTTTAGGTCTTTATATGGTAAAAACGCAGGTTGAAACTCTTGGTGGCATTATCTCTGTAAAAAGTGATCTCGACCTTGGAACGGAATTTTGTATTGAATTTGAGAATTTTTAATAATAGATATTGAAATAGTTGCTTTGTCACATAATAATTTTAAGTTATGCCAGATATTAGTATTATATTAGTAAATCTATTGCTTAAATTACAATTTTCTCTGAACTTATTAGGACGAGGAATACTAATTTTGCATAGTAAATAAATTATATATGTAAAAAAACTACCTCATATGATTATGCCTAAACGTTTTTTAGTTGTAGACGATGATCGTTCTAATAATCTAATTTGCAAATGTTCTTTGCGAAGGTTTTGTTCTGAAACGGAAATCAATACTTTTTTACAACCGGAAGTAGCACTGCAATATATAAGAGATTCTTATGCTGCTATTGACACCAATATTCCTACGATCATTTTTCTTGATATAAATATGCCTATTCTTAGTGGCTGGGACTTTTTGGAAATCTTCCAAGACTTCTCATCTCAAACGAAACAACAGTTTTCTATATTCATGCTAACCTCATCAATTGACGAGCGTGATAGGGAGAAAGCAGCATTAAACCCTTTAGTAAAAGGTTTTTTAAGCAAACCTTTGTCTACACAGGCTGTTAGCGAGATTATTCAAAAAATCTGAATCAAAGTTGCATGGAATTAGCGTTTAAATGATTCAATAATTTCTGCGCGGCACTCTGGGAGTTTTTTTTATTACCGATAATTACAGCGATTAAATTATAAAATTTGAATTTGTATACAGAATGCTACCAAACTGCCTGTAATATATTATTTCGAATAAGTCCGTGGCTACTGCGGCTTTTAAGACTTTCGACGGCTTCGATAGCTCAAATAGGGAATATTTAATAACACCGTTCTGCGATCTTCGTGAGTGTGATCCATTCTTATTATCAACTTTGACAGGAAAAGCTAAGCTGTTTGCACGAGCAAAATCTTACCACACCGTTAGGAACTTTTAGATGGCTTCATTCTGAAGGGAACTGATAAAAACACAACCAAAAAAAAACACTTTGCATATTGAATCTTTTCAATATTAAATATTTTAGTGGTTTTACAACCGTCGTAATTTTACGAGGATTTCAGCAGCTTCGAAATCTTTGATGGCTTCTACAAGCTCAGCCACCGAAGAACATACTAACGAATGTCGATAAATTTTTTGCTCATCTTTTTATTGTGACTGTGGGATACAGCAATACTAATGAGATCACTGACAGCCTAAATAAGTCCATTGGCAGAATGTGACTCTTTAGTGTGACAAATTCTAGATCATTCAATTTTAATTACAACTGCGTTAAAAAAAACCTCAAAGAAAATTAATTTCAGAATTTCTTTCCGTTATAATTATTTTTATTTTACGCACAATAATTCCCGTATCAATATTTAGGAGACTTTAATGGCTCGAGTATTATAGCCATCGGAGTATTGTACAACCCAACCTAAAAATCAATAGATATATAAAAAAAAATTATAATCAACATTTTAGTGGTTGCCCGAAAATAGTTATTCTATTTAGAAGACTCAGCTGTCTCACAACCTCTTGCATAAAAATTTTCCCGCTGCTGCTGTGGAACTAACATGCCACCGGTAGCCCAAGCAATATGAGTTGCATTTGTAAGATTGAGATTATGCTTTTGAGCGTAACCAGATTTTTCCATCAGCTGAGGTCCAATCAAACCGGCGGTTGCGGAAGGTTCCAGAAAAATATTTTCAGTATCTTTTAATTGCGCCAAAAGTTTGAAAAGATGCTCATCTTCGATAGTAAAAATACCACTAATAAGGTGCTTGCTGATTTCAGTTGCGAAACTCGACGGTCTTCCAACGGCTAAACCATCAGCTTCAGTTTTATTATCTAATCCAAGGTCTTGAACACTTATATTGCTCATCTCACCTGTAACCAATCCAGTCAAAACCGCAGGACAATGGGTTGGCTCAATAAAGAAACAATGGACATTGTCACCATAAATTTGTTTAAGACCAAATGCAGTTCCGCCAGGAGAACCTCCAACACCGCAAGGGGAATAAACAAATAATGGATTACTTTCATCAACTGTTATTATTTGCGATTTTAGCTGTTCGGCGATTCGAAGAGCTCCAACGCTATACCCTAAAAATAGATCTTCAGAATCTTCGTCGTCTACAAAATATGCGGTAGGATCTGATTGCGTTACTCTTCGACCAGCATTAATAGCTTCGCTAAAGTCACCAGCAAACTCAACTACTACTGCTCCTTTTTCCCGTAATAAATCTTTTTTCCACTGCTTAGCATCTGCCGAGACGTACACGGTAACGTGAAAACCTAATTTAGCACTTATAATGCCTATACTAAGTCCGAGATTTCCAGTGGAGCCTACTCCAATCGAAAATTTGCTGAAAAATTCTTTGAATTTTGGCGAAAGTAGAACGCTGTAATCATCGTTTATTTTTAGCATTGCTGCTTGGAGAGCCAGCTTCTCTGCATATTTCATAATTTCAAAAAAACCTCCACGGGCTTTGATAGATCCTGAAATAGGAAGTTCGTTATCACATTTCAGATACATTTGACCTTTAATTTCGTTGTCATGAGAATTTAAAACGGATTTCATATTCGAAATTTCTCGAAGTGGAGATTCTAAAATCCCATCACTTATTGCTGTTTCGGGAAAAGCTTCTATAAAAAATGGCGCAAAGCGAATCCATAACTGCTCCGCCTCTTTCATATCGCTTAAGTCGATTGAGAATTTAGGAACATCTTTTACTGATTTTATATCAGGATTTAGCCAGGAAACTGGTTTTAAGTCAATTATTTCATGAAGAATTGGAGATGTTTTTATTAGAGAATCTATCGTATCTTTTGAAAACATATAAATGAAGATTTAATGAAAAATGAAGTTTGCTATTTAGAATCAAGAAAGATAACAAGAATCTTATACATACCTCTGTAATTTCAGTTATTATTTGGAATAAATAGACAAGGAGGGAATTAGCAATCTTCTTAAAAGTTTAATGGAGTTTCTAAATTAACAAATAATTTGTAGAAATCTAAATGCGCTTTGTCAAAATTTTAAAACTTTGACAAAAAACAGCATATTTCCAGAAGAGAAACTATTATTGTTCATAATGAATCAAGACTCTAATAACAATACTGTTCCAAGTCCACCATCAGCGCAAATACTAACAACTGCTTTATTATTAGATCCCATTTGTGATAGCTCTTTGATTGCCTGATTAATAATCCTTGCACCTGTTGCACTAAAGGGATGCCCTATTGCGATGCTGCCACCATTAGGATTAAGATTTTCCCAAGGAAATGCCCCAAAGTCAAAAGAAACTCCAACCTTTTCTAGATGGTTATTGTCTTCTAATAGTTGAACGTTTGAGAGTATTTGCGCACCAAAAGCCTCGTGTATCCCATAAATCAATTTGCTCGTAACGTAGCTTTTGACGGGGTAGTAGTCGGGGAATAGCAAACGTAGTTGCCATTAAAAGACCTTCCTCCTCTATATTTACTCCGGCAATTTCCCAATCAATGAGCTGAGCGGCGTAGGCGCTGCCAGGAAACTTCTCTTTTGCCTCTGAGCCGCAAACCCATAAGCCTGCAGCGCCATCTGTCAATAATGACGAATTTCCAGCAGTTAATGTGCCTCTGCCAGATTCCTTGTCAAAAACAGGTTTAAGTTTAGCCAACACCGTCAAAATTGTATCTTCTCTAGGAATTGCATCTGCTTTATAATGTCGAGAGGTAAAATCATATCGTCAAAAAAACCATCGTTTTTAGCGCGAATATAATTTATATGACTATTAAGAGCTATCTCGTCTTGTCGTTCTCTACCTATAATCAGACGTTTGGTGGTAATTTCGGAATGTTCGCCCATACTCAAGCCAGTCGTTCTGTTGGTTACACTTGGTATAAACAATTTTACATCTCCCAAATTCAAATCTTATAATTTCAAAAATTTATCTACTATACTTTTGCTTTGAAACAAGCTTCGCAACCAAACCGAAAAATTCTGGTTTAAACCTGATTGTACTCTACTCATACTTTCTACTCTACCAACTAATGCTACCTCATCATCAGTTATCAATCCGGCGGCCTCAATTGCTGCCATCATACTTGTACTACAAGCCATCACGGTCGTAAACGCAGGAATACTTTGGTCCAATCCTGCATCTATTAATATCTCTCGTGCAAGATTATTGTAGCTAAGATTTGGTACGACAGAACCCCAAATAAAAAGGTTGGGAGAAATCGAATCTCTTTTTCTCATTTTTTGAACCACAGGAATGGACAATTGAAATACATCTGCGTCTTTAAGCTCCTTATCAACTTTTGCAAAAGATGTTCGCAGTCCAGATATTAGCCATACTGTTTTTTTGTAGAATTTTTCATCATTTTAAATTTTGTGACTCGAAAATCCTAATATTTCGCATCATAAGTATAGTGAAGTTATTAAATTATAAAGACAAAAAATTGATAAAACATTCTATTTAAAGAATGTAAATTTGATTTCGATAGGCATAAAGTGAACTGCCTTAAAGTCTTCCTTTACTTTTATTTGGTGCTTGGTGTGTGGCGGAATGATCATAGCATCGCCTTGCTTCAGCATATGCTCTTCATTATCCATTTCTATAATACATTCTCCATCGTGAATGAAAAGTACTGATTCGAGATCTGCAAGATGTATCGGTAACACATCGCCAGCATCTGCCTGCATTTGCTTGGCAATTAATTTTTCGCCAGAGGCCAGTAATTTTATTTGAGGATTACTTACTTTTTCCATTTCTTTTATTTTAAAATATTAATAGAGACCGAGTGGTCAAAACTACGTTGTGCAAGAATTCTAATTTTTTTTATTATTTCCATCTCATTTCTGAGCAAAAATGTTATTGCTCCAATTATATAGTTATTTTTCATTATTTTATTAAACGCTTTCGGAAATAAAATACTTCTGTAATGTTGAACAAATAGTTAGTTCCTCGAACTAATATTAATATTAAATTTTTGATCAACCCCCCACTGAGAACTATTAATAAATAGCAACGACCTGAAAGTAATATATTAGCGTTAGTGCTTCTCCATTTCGTCCATTGCTAGTGTCGCATGTGCGTATGCAGCACCTGCTCTCATTTCTACTGCGACCCAAATAGCCTCCATAATTTCCTCTTTGCTAGCTCCTTTACGCATAGCTTGCTCTGTGTGAGACTTTATGCAGTAGGGACATTGTGTTACATGCGCAACTGCTACTGCAATTAACTGTTTCGTCTTCTCATCAAGGGCGCCGGGTTTAAAAACAGTGCTGCTGAAATTTCGCCAAGCATCAATATTATCAGGAGCCAAAGAGGCTTTTTTTTGATTTAATTCTTTTGTCATTTTTGGATAAAGCGATTCGTTGTCCATAATTATTAGTATTTATATTAAAATTATTAGTATTTATATTAATTTTTATTTGAAATAAGTCAAGCACTTTCCCTAGTTTTTCTTTATGATTTTACTCTACTTGAATAAGAGAATCTACCGGAGCTAAAGCCTCAAATAAATGTTCCGGGATGTGTTCTACTAAACTACTCTGTGTAGATTAATAATGGTTTTATCGGTTCCAGAGATTATTAAGTCATTTCAATATTATCATAGAAAATAATTACAAGGGAAACGAAAGAGATAATTTTCGCAAGTCCGAGGATTGAGCTACTCAAAACTAATATTAATTATTTACTGGATTGCGACAAGTTGAGCTTAGTTCTAAATAGTCAAAATTTTATTGCAAGAATATCACTTCACAAAATTAAAAAATACGGTTTAGAATGAAATCTAGATCTTACCTGAGAAATTGAAATTTATAAGGCACATTCCATTCAAAGTTGATGAATAAATAAGCAACACATGTTATATAAGAATTATGATGTTTGTAGGATTTCCATACTCAGAATAGTGATATTTTAAATTAATATAAATTTTATTAGTAAAACATCTGCAACCAATCTATATCGCCCTAGTTCTATCCGTTAAAAACTAAATAACTTTTCATATAAATCCTATTTCTCTTTCGATTTAAAAAAGAATAGTCTTACAATTCGAAATGCTTCATATTTTAGCACTTCCCAGTATTCACTGATTTATTTCTTAATCAGATTAAATTTTTTGCTGAAATAATTTATTTTTATGAAAATTGGAGTACCAATAAGACTTATTCTACATCACCTTCGCCCCGTCGAAAACAATTTCGACCTAAATTCCCCAAATTTAAAATGAAAAAAAATCTACTTTATGTGGCATCTGTCGTTGCTGCACTTACTTTGTGTTCCTCTGCGAATGCACAAGCTCCAAGTTTAGGAGCTGCGGAATCTTTTGCTTTATTTACTTCTAATGGCGCTGTGAGTAATACAGGTACTTCGCATATTACAGGAAACGTTGGAACTCAAAACGGATCTAGTACCGCATTTGGAAATGTGGATGGAGTAATGCACGATCAAGATGGTAGCAGCGCCGCAGCTAAGGCTTCATTGCTTGTTGCTTACAATCAGCTGAATAGCTCCACTCCTACCGCATCTATTGCACCATTATTGGGAGCAGGACAAACATTAAACGCAGGTATTTACAATATCGCTGCTCCAGCAACCTTAAGTGGAGTATTAACTTTAAACGGACAGGGAAACCCTAATGCTGTTTTTATAATTAAAATTGGCGGTGCATTTTCATCAGGTGCGGCGGCTCAAGTAGTTCTGTCCAATGGTGCAGTTGCTTGTAATGTTTTCTGGAAAATTGAAGGGCTTGTCGATTTGGCAACTAATACCAAAATTAAGGGAAATATTATTGCAAATAATGCAGCCATTATCTTAAATACTGGTACTGAAATTGAAGGTCGCGCTTTGTCTACTACTGGAGCAGTGACAATTCACGGTGGAACCGTTAGATTACCACTTGGATGTGGAAGTGCTGTACTAACGGGTCCTGTAGCACCAACACTTTCATCAGTTGGTTGTTACACTTTATTCTCTGGAAACGGACAAGTAAATAACACGGGGGTTACAAATATAACTGGCGACGTCGGTACTAATATTGGCACAACAACCGGATTTCTGGCATCAAACGTGACTGGAACTATTCACTTAATACCAGATACTTCAACTGCTCAGTGCGCACAAGATCTTGGAGTGGTTTACCAATATTTGAATACACTTCCTACAGACATTAACTTACTTTTTCCCGCGCAAGTTGGACAAAATTTAGTTCTTACACCGCACACTTATTTATTGGACGGTGCTACAGTACTTACCAACAAAATTACACTTAACGCGCAAGGAAATCCTAACGCAGTATTTGTTTTTAAAATTAGCGGTGCTCTTTCCACAAGCACTTATGCTGAGGTTGAATTAGTAAATGGTGCACAGGCCAAAAATGTCTTTTGGAAAGTTGATGGTAAAACAATCATTAATGATTACACGCAGTTCAAAGGAACTATAGTAGGAAATAACGGCGCAGTGCATTTATATACTGGCGTAAATCTGCAAGGTCGCGCACTAACAACTAATGGAGCAATTACGACGGCGACAGTTACTGCAGCAATAACACCAGTTTGCAGCGGTTTAGGATTAATGACAAATGAGATTGCAAAACAGCTGGTGACTTTCTATCCAAACCCTTTTTCAAGTACATTATCTGTATCTATCACAGAAGTCGGAAATCACGAATTGTTTTTGTATTCAATGACAGGAGCTCAAATTTTGAAGAGAACGTTAACACAAACTGAAACAGCTCTAGAAGTAAATGTTCCTGCAGGAATGTATTTTTATAAAATTGTAGGATTGAATGGCAATGTTGCAACTGGTAAATTGATGTCAGTGAAGTAACGATTCAAATTTGATTTTTTTTGAGTTTGAATTATGAATATCTAGAAATAAATATAAAAGCCTGATTCGCGAGAGTCAGGCTTTTTTAGTTTTGCACCACGCATAGCGTATAGCTTAAATGTACAAGTCCCTAACAAGATTGCCAATTGAAATCATTAACTAGAACAGAAGTGTAACTAGCGAATAAGCTAATTTCCTTTTCGCTTAGAATATTTATCTACATACGCCGCACCCACAATATCACCCATCACATTGGTTGCAGTTCCACCCATGCCTAGGACGACATCTACACCCGCAATGATACCTACAATTTCTAAAGGAAGGCCAAAAAGGCTCAGAATAGCCGATAAACTCACTAAGCCGGCAGCGGGAACACCTGAGGTACCAATGGACAATAATGTCCCTACCAGTACAATGGTTATAAAATGCAGAGGTGCAAGCTCCACATGAGCAATGTTTGCTGCGAAAGCTATGGAAATTCCCATCCTAATAGCACCACCATCACTGTTAAACACGGCGCCCATCGGGACGGCAAAATCCACCACTTTTGAGGATATGCCTGCCTTTTTAGCGCTGGATATGGCGATCGGTAGTGATGCGATGCTACTGGAGGTCGCGAACCCCATTACGTAAGCATCTTTTGTTTGTATCATAAAATTAGAAATAGAAATACGAGCTAATTTTAAAAAACCAAAATAAACAAAGACCCATATAATGAGTAATCCTAAATAAAAAATCCCAATAAACTTGATGAGCGAAGTGATTTTTTCAAATGTCTCATTTCCAAAATTGACGGCTGCAATAGCGAAAACACCGATTGGCAAATAATATAAGAACCACTCCATTATTTTAAAAAATAACATATTCAGTGCTGCGAAAGCTCGATATAGTAATTGACCCTGCTGCTGGGTGTTTTTATCTTCGGACATTCGCATTGTTGCAATGCCCAATCCCAAGAGAATTGCCAGAAACATAAGTGCCAATAGATTGTCTGAGGAGAAACCCTCCACAATATTTTGGGGAATGATGTTAGTGAGAAATGCAGTCCATTCCCATTCTTCTACGGAATTCGTCTCAAGCCCCGATAGCTCAATGTCTTTCCAGGTTCAAAAAAGAAAGCTAGTAGCAGTCCGATAGCCATAGCCGCAGCAGTAGTAATTAAATAATACCACAATAACCGCCAACCTTTTTTTCCCAATTCAGAGAAATTCGTCTGATTCACGGCAGATATTATCGTAAAAAATATGATGGGTAGCGCCACTAGTTTCAATAAACGAATTAAAATGTTGGCTAGTGGCTCTAAAACCTGCGCATCATCTCCTAAAATAAATCCAGCAAGAATTCCGAGCGAGAATCCTCCGAGCATTTTTATAACGAAGGGAATCTTAAGATATTTTTGAAGTAAGAGTTTCAACATTTTTTATATCACGTTTTCGGCTACCGAAATTAAGTTTAAAAAATTAATAAATTGCTGTTCCATCACGAAAATTCAAGATGTGGGAACAAGCTATAATAGATTTCGTAGGATATTCTTTTTCTGAAACAAGATGAATTTATTAGGTTATTAACGTTTGTTAGCAATATCAAAAGTTCAATACCCAAGTTTAAGTTGTGCAAAGGTTTCTTTTGCTTTTTCTTTTATAATATCAGCAATCAAATTAATTTCGATAACTTTTTTACCATTCGTAAAAAAGATAGCAGTATTTCCTATTTTCTTTTGTTCTGTGGCATAAATTATACTTCTTTCTAAGTGTGAAGTTTATTCTGAGAAAGTCCTTTTCTAGTTCTGATATAGAGCATAATTTCCTTTGTAATCTCTAGAAGCGGAACACGCGAGGAAGCTTCCATTTTTTGACGATGTGTATAAATCCATTTATGGCCATTTTTACCAATGCTTATATTTTCTTTAGTGAGTTGCTTCACGTCAATATAGGCTAATCCAGTAAAACAGCTAAACACAGAGACATCCCGCACTTTGCTCCAAGCGCGGTGATTCAAAAGTTTTTTCGCAAATCGTATTAATCTCCTCTTGAGTACGGAACTCTCTTTCCACCTCGCGGATCTTTGCTTTATAGTTAACGAAGGGATCTTTGTCGGGCCAGCCATTGGCAAGACAGATTTTAATGATTTTCTTGAAATTCTCGATATACTTTACTGCGGTATTATTGCCGCAGTTGCGAACGCTACGCAACCAAAATTCATAATCTGTGATAAATACATGATCTATGGCTAGAATATCGATATCTGCTTTACGGTATTTCCAAAGCATAAATTCTCGAGTATGACTAAGCGAAGTTTTGTACCGCTCCAAGGTTCCAGAAGCATACTCCTTCCCTACCAATTCTTTTATCCGGTTGTTGTGATCTTCGAGAATATAGGAATTAACATACGAGCTCGCGTTTCGGTTCCGTTCAACTTTTCTTTGAAGGCTTCTATAGACAACGGAATTTTATTATGAACGAGCTCCATCTGAATATCGAAGATTCTATTTTTTAGTACTTTCAGATAGTTATTTAATGAACAAGCATCTTCCGACTTGCCCTTCATTTCGGCGAGGATTGAAGACCAGAGCTTAGGATTGACGAATTTTTTGGTACTGAATTCGTATCGCTTTCCTTCCACGGTCAAACGCACATAAATTGGTAAATGTCCTGTTACATTTGGTGCATTGCGTCTTGCATAAATATGCAGTGTGAATTTCTCTTTCATAATGGTAACCTTTAAGTGATTAATCAAGTTAAAATAATTACCAGTAAAGTGCACGATGTTTTGAACTTCCTGACAATTGCCAATCCATTTTCCTTAAATATGATTGTGGAAATTCCATTTCTTCATTTGCATATTGTAGCACAGTAGTATAAATTACCGCATGATGATTGCGTCCATTTATTTCCAATTCCAACATAGCCCAGAAGCCACCATCTTTTGATTTCCCTGACTTTAGTACTAAAAGTTTCTTCATTTTTATTTTTCAAAATTTACTTCGCGTGCTAATATAATGAAGTTTACAGTAATTAGATTACCACAAAATACACATCTTCCTTATTCCTATTTATGTTGCGCACTTCGAAACCTCTGGGTTCATCAATAATCTCCAATAAATCAAAGTTTGTGCAATTTGCAGGTAATCCTTCGAAAATTAATGTAAAACGCAGTGTTTTCCCTGGCTGAATTGGTTGCCATTGTGGATAAAGAGCAATATTGAAATGATGCAGAAGTTTATATCTGTCATTAGTTCCTTGTGGAATAATATAAATTGTGGGCCATAGTCGAGCACTAAAAACCCCTCGATTGTCGCCATAAATCGTTCCGTGAATAATTACTTGCTTTTCTACGTCCACTTTAATTTGCTGAAGTAATTCCGGCGCGATCTCAATTTTTTCTTCAATTATTGTTTCCATTTATAATTATTTTTAACGGTTTTTGATGTACATCAGCCATTTAGACTACGCGGAACCAAATATTTCCAAATTAAAATCACAGTATCTAATGTTGTTCTCTATCCTCTTATCTTTTGCGAGTTCATCTACTTTAAAATAAAATTCTGAAAGCAATCTGTGGCCTAATTCAGCTTTCATTTTATCCGCTGAAAAATTCGCTTTCGAATCTGCTTTATAGTCTATATATAATAATAGGGAGAGCAATGTTGTAGGGAAATCAAAATATGTTTGTTGCCTTTTATTTTTATAAATATTTAATATGTCCCTAGCTCTATTTTGCTTGAGATCTAATTTAATTTCAATTACGGAATAATTTTTATTTGTGAGATCGGCTTTGAGATTATCAATATTAGCTGGTTCTAATTCATTAATTTTGGCAGGTCTATAAATGCAAATATTCGGCGCTCTTACTCCATTTTGCTTTAGCTGACTTAGAGCCGGTACTAGAAAATTATTTACATATCCAAGGGCGAGGACATCTGCTGGAGAATATTCCACTTTTTCAAAAAGCTTTCTATTTAACTGATTGAGGAATACGGCGACAAATGATAAAATAGTTACTAATGCCTCTAAATCTACATCTCCTATTTGAGGAATAGTCTTTTTTAATAGCCAGTATACAATTACTATGACTGTAAGAAAATTTACAATGTAACTTAAATACGTAAATTTTTTAATATTATTTAGCGCCAAATCTAAAAGGAAGTTTTGTACTTTTTTCATTATTTCAATTGTTGATTAGACAAATATAAATCCGCTACTATCTGAATGATTTCGTCTCGTAGAAACTTAATCTCTTTGAGTTTATTGACGCAATCTTTCTCAAAAATAGTTTCCGTTCCATCAACGGACTTAATGCTATCGCGATACGATTTCTCATTTAGAATTAGATCGAGTTCCTTTATTAGTACTGGCAGAAGTTCTAAAAAATGGACGTACTCATATTCTCTATTATTTATATTGTAACAGATCGCATTTATATGAAAACTTCTGATCGCTCCTTTTTTGTCGATGTTTTCGCAATCATATTTTACATTTTTTAAAAATCTAATCATATTTTTAAATCTGCCATTAGTAATAATGCTTCTTTCATTAATTCTTTGGATACTCCAAAAAGGATAGTCAACATCAGAAAGAGTATTAGAAGTTTTATTATAGATCTGAATTCCTCTTCTATGTTTACGATTCGTTTTCATGTAATCAATGCCCTTATAGTATGTGGCAGTTACGACATCTACATCTCTTTCTGGAGAAGACACCAAAACGTAAATGGAATTATCTTTTGTAATATCAACGGTCTTATATGTTGAGTCTAAAACGTTTTCAGATTTTTTCCTAATATCTCGCAGGTCGCTTAGTTGGTTGCCTTGGTATTGGGAAAAATTTTCTGAGTGATTCTTCAAATTACTGAATTCTGACGGCTGAAGTAAAGAGGGATTAGATAGTGTTTGCTTAAGTTTGATACGATCTACACCTTTTGATTTATTAGTAATTTGAACCAAATCAATGTCATTATCCTTCAGTATATGAGTATTAGTCATAACTGAGCCTTGTCTTTCAAAATGCACATCTAAACCGTGACTTTTATTCAAATGCGCTTCAACTTGATTTGCAGCGACTTTACTGTTGTTGGTGTACTCTTGCGCTACTCCTCTCATAGATTTCTTTATGTATTGATATACATCAGAATTTATTAGATTTTTGCTTTCAAATAATTTGGAAGTAACGTTTTCCTCCGCATAAAGAGACTTCATTTTGAACAATTCTGGATTACTTCGAAGCTCTACAGCTTTTTGTAATTGATGGTAATTTTTTGACATAGTTTACAGTATTAAAGTTTAATACTGCAAAGATTACCCACCACTGTGCATTACAAGCACACAGCAAAAAAAAATCTAAAAACTACTACACTTAACCAAACATCGCATTTTCATTTACCTCACAAATAACTTTGATGATTTGGATTACTTTATCTTCTTCAGGGAAGATTCCGAAGATGCCTTGGTCGTGCTGCTCATTGAAGGGAGATTGTGTGAGGAGCTGTTTTTCAAGTACGCCTTTTTGGTTTAGGTAGGTAATTATTTTGTGGATGAAGGTAATTTGATTTGCGTTTAAATTTCCTTTTAAAATGAAATCCGCAAAGAGTTGGTTGGCTATTTCGATATCTAAACCGATGATGTTTCTAACGAATTTTCCAAGTGGTTGTTCGCCGTATTCTGTTGCAAAGCGATCTTTACTTTCTAATGCTTCATTAATCAGAAACTGTTCTAATACTTCCAATTCCTTTGCAGTTATTGGGAAGTTCTTATACAATTTATCAATCACAAGATGCGAGCGATTCTTACGAATAAAGGACTCTACACGATCCTTGTAGCTTTGCAAACTTGTGTAGGTTGCCATAATATCAACTTCTTCAACTAGGTGACTGTTTAGTTCATCGGTGAAGGTTGTATAGATAGGATCGAGTTTCTTTTCGTCTTTTAGAAACTGAACTAAATCTCTGATTTCCTGACGGATATCTTCTAGTTTCTGGGCATCAATTATGCTCCAGAACTGCTCTTGTTGCAACTGTTTGATGATTGAAATTTTGGCTTGTACGGCAGGAATATTCCGTTTTGTAAACAGCATATTTGCAATCGTAAAAATTTTATCAATATACGTGGTTTGTGCCTTGTTGGTGGTAATTAACGCCAGCTGCAATTTGTAGGTTAATAAATCAAATCTTTTGGCAAACTCATCTTTATCTTGATAGTAATCAACTAAATGAGATAAGTTGCTTTGGATGTTTAGTAAATCACCTTGTATTAAATTGTTCCACCTGGCTCTGTCTTTATATTCGACCACATAGCGCCAATGCTTGCGAACCTCAAATCGGCTTTCGTCTAGACTGCTAATAAGTTTATGTAAATCGTCTGTGAATTTAACCTGAATGTTCTCTTGCTCTTCACTAGGTTCTGGCAACATTCTGATTGCCATTATGATTTCAAGCTTTGTGTTGAAAGTTTGCTGCGACAATGATAAGATCATTTGCTGACTTTCTCCGTCTGGATTGTCTCCGAAATATTCGAAATTACCACAGAAATCAAAGATTAAGAAATATTCTTTATGCTTTCCGGGTTCGAAAATATCTGGACATAATCGCGTTCCTCGCCCAATCATTTGCCAGTATTTCGAAAATGTTTTTACTTCTTTAAAGAAAACTAAATTCAGCACTCGTGGTGCATCTACACCCGTATCCATCATATCTACTGATACCGCGATTTGTGGATTCTTCTCCTCCCCTTTATCGAAACAAAATTTCTCGAGAAGGTCTTGAGCCTTTTCTTCATAGTTGTCAATAACTCTTAAAAAACTTCCGCCATATTGTGGGTAGTTTTTATTAAATCTATCTTCAATAAAGACTGCGTGCTTGTGGTTCTTCGCAAAAATAATTGTCTTACCAATCTTATCGCCACCAGCAATCTTTTGACCATTAGTCATTAGATAATCTAAGACTCTATCGATTGTATCATTGTTATAAAGCCAGGTATTAATTTGACTTTTATTGACATCTATTATCTGATTTTCGTCGCCGAACTGAACACCGAAAATTTCTCTGAATCTCTCCTTATCTTCTTCAGAAAGATTGTCGTAAACAATTCCTTCTCTAGGGAATTTCAATGGAACTTTAAATGCCTTTGGTGGTTTGAGGAAATTATCTGCTACGGCTTTATTTAATTCATAGGCGTAGGTTGGATTATCATCTTCTATTTCGAAAAGAGAGTAGGTATTATGATCGATATCTTTTTTGGGAGTAGCAGTGAGGCCAATCAGAATACTATCGAAATATGAAAAAATGGACAGATATTTTGAATAAACCGAGCGGTGTGCTTCGTCAATAATGATAATATCAAAATGTCCAACTCCGTAGAATCTTTCATCTTCATTTTTAAGATTATCGATTTTATTCAGAATGGTTTTATAAGTAGAAAAAACTACACGAGTTCCATTATCTTCCTTTTCTTTGGTTAGGTCGATTGCTGAGAGGTGTGGTAAATGTTCTTTGAAAGCATTTTTGGCTTGTGTAACCAAAGCCGTTCTATCGGCCAGAAACAATATTCTTTTGGCCCAATTGCATTTGGTAAACATATCTACAATTGCGGCTGCAGTTCTGGTTTTTCCACTACCAGTTGCCATTACCAATAGTGCTTTTCTGTTTTTACCTTTCAGTTTATTCTGATGATCTGTGACCATACTTTCAGCAACTCTTTTTATTGCCTCTAGTTGGTAATATCTTCCCGCAATAGCATCGTTGACTTTAAATAATCTCAAATCTTTACGATTGGAACGTCTCTCAACTAAAAGCTGCAGTTCTTCTTTGGTGTAAAATCCTTGAACTTTTCGGTCAGGATAAAAAGTATCATCCCAAATATGTGTTTCAAAACCATTGCTATAAAAAATAATCGGACGTTGTCCAGTACTTTTTTCTAAACAATCCGCGTAAAGGCTCGCTTGGTGTTTTCCTTTGGAGGCACTGTGAATGGTGCTTTTTGCTTCGATTACTGCTAATGGTAACCCATTGTCACCCCAGAGCACATAATCTACAAATCCTTTACCTGAAGGATTTGTGGTGGTAGGCATTCCATAGACTTCAAATTCAATTTCCTTGCCTTTTGCCATTTTATCCCATCCGGCTTCTCGCAGTAATAAATCAATTAGTAGAAGTCGGGTTTGCCCTTCCGAAGTTAATTCTGGAATGGCTTTTTCTACGGGAGTTTCCTTTAATCGAACCTCCTTGCGCTCTGCAATTATCTGTTCTTGCTCTTGCAGCTGCTGGCGTAAAGATTCATTTTCTTCCGCTAGCGTTTGTTGTTCTTTTAATGCTTTCTGAGCTGCTGCTCTTTCTATTTCTAATTTACCTGCAAGTTCTTGGAGTTGTTTGGTATTCTTGTCGTTTGTATCGCCATAAGGAATTACCTTTTCGTCAAAATCAAGGATTTCTGGATTCTGTTCGCTATAGTATTTACTTAGGAATGATAGAAATCGGAAACTATTTTTTAGGCATTGAAGTGCATCAAGTGCTTTTACGATTTTGCCGTGCGCAGCATTATTTCCTTGTAATCTGACCACATCTAGTTCCATCAACATACTTGGTTTTAGTATATTTTTGAAACTTTCGTTGTGTAGTAGCGCACCTAACTTGGTATCATAAGGCAACTCTAAATCTTCATCATTTTTATACAACCAGAAGAGAGCCTTTTCTAAAGTACTTCTACATAGCAATGCCGCATAACGTGGGGCTATGAATGTGTTTTTTTCGGCTTCTTGAATTTCACGGTAAATATCTGGAAATTCTTGCTGGAGAAATTTAAAGTTGCTTTTCATACTGGTGGTTGTGGAATAAAAATACTAGATTAAATCCATATGTCTCCATATCCTTCGCAGAAGAATTTATGAGTGTAAATATTTTCAACGGTTAACTTTACTTTGTGACTTTCACAATCTTTATTTTTTGTGGAATTTATAATAAATAGTTCCTTTGAAAAATGATAATCCACAGCAACAAAATCGGCTTCTGTCAGAATTCCATTTCTAATTAAATTATCGAGATTTTTAATAGTTAGTAGCTTGCTACCATTTAAAGTTCGAGAATTTGGATCTCCTGTTATCTCCTTAATTATTAATTCTCTTTTAGATGCCGAAAGTTTTGGATTAAATCTATTGACTTTGCCATATTTGTAAAATTCAGATAAATCAGTAAAGCAAATATCGGTCTTCTTTATAAGCCATTCTAAATATGTAATATGATGGCGATAGATTCTAAATATCCGTTCTCCCTTGAGAATACCAAAATCAATAATATTGTTTACATCATATAATACATTCATTGTCTTAATTTTTAGTACAACTTAAGATTAAAGTTTTATTTATTTTGGTTTTATCAACATTCTATCGACGTTTTGTATATTATTTCACCAGCAGTTGTTGATATAACCCTAACTTTCTATCAACATTTCTATCAACATCTGGGGTTTATTTCACGTCTTTATGTTGATAGAATATGTCGTCCATCGTTTTTCTCCTTCTTTTTTTACAATCTGAATTGCAATCATTTCATCCAATTTAGCCTTTAAAGTTCGTTGCTTTATCTCTTCTCCAATGCGTCTATTTATTTCACTAATTGAACTTTGGGGATAATTTTTTAAATCTTCATAAATAAGTTCTTGCAATCGATGAGGTTCAATTCGTTTTAAATTTGTTTTTTCTATAAAATCACTATTTCTAAGAAACTCTGGATTAACATAGTAAAGTGTTCCTTTTGTTTTTCCTTTAAAATGAAGTAACTCTAAATCTAGCAAACGACCTAACCAAACTTGCAATCCATTTTGTTTTGTCACATTGAGCATTGTTGCTAAATCAATAGCAGAAACACCATCATTTTGAGCAATTAATCCAAGAGTGATTACTTCTCTTTGGCGTAGTTGCAATTCTTTGGAAGCTCTATCCATAAGTCTTAAAACTTCATTACTAATAATTTGCTTCTTGATGGTTACCACAACTCTATCATCACCTTCAACTACTAAAGGTACTTCTTTACCATTTCCAAGTAGTACTTCATAAACCTTGTCATAGCCACTTCCTTCTTTTTCCATCAATTTTAAATCATAGAAAAGTTTGGCTAAGAGAGGATTTCGTTGCACTGATTTGGTTAATATATTTTCTGGAGTAACACCAAGAGGCAACATTCCTGGACTATGTATTTCTAGTCGGTCATTGTATAAATTAATGAAAATGTCGCCTCGCATAGAATAGTTGCGATGTGCGAAAGCATTTGCCACTAACTCACGAATAACTTCTGGTGGATAATTATAAATATTTTTTCTAAAAATTCCATCGGAAACTTCTACAAATTCATTCCAATCGGGTATTTGATTTAAAATATCATTGATGAGCTCTTTTGGATTTTGTGAATAATCATCCCAAACTTTTTTAAATACTTTTCGTTCTTCTACGTCATATTTTATAAATTGAACCGCTGGTGGATAATGTATTACGGCTCTATCTTTTCGTTTACCAATCCAAAGAAGTCCTAAATTGGATAGAATAGTGTCTTTTGTTAAAAAATAATATTCTACAATTTCTTCGTCAGACATTTCTTTGACAAATTGACTTACTCTTTCCGATGAACGAATGTCTTTTAAAAACTGGTTTAATTTAGGTAAATCACATTCTGATAGAGGAATTTTTCTAACGGTTTTATCTTCCCAAACAAAAGCATTTTTTTCTGAAAATAGTCGTTCAATATCATCTGGTAAAACTGGTTTGCAGTCGTCGGATACTCGCATATAGTATTTTCCATCGGTGGTGCTTGCTATAGATTGACTATTTCTTAAAATAGATAATTCAATATATTCACCACCGTTTTCTGAAGTGATAATTTTGGGAGCAATACCAACATTTATTGTTAATGAAGAAATTTTTTTTTGAATATCTTCAATTAGTGTTGGATTTATAACTTGATTGGTACTTGGTTGATCTTCTTTATCTTCAATACCAATATTAATTTTACCACCATAACTATTAGCAAAGCAAACACAATCTTTAGCCAACTCTTTCCAATTGGCTGTCTTGCCTTCAATAATTGAAAGTGATTTTTTATCAAGAATACTATTTTCTTTCATAGCTACATTTTTAATTCAATTCTCCCTTAAAAGCCTGCTGTAACAATCCTTGAAACAATGCCTCACTTTTCTCTAATGCTTCTTGAGCTTGTTGTTTTTGAAGTTCAATTTGATGAACTCGTTCGGCAAATTGATTTTGAATTTTAATCGATGGAACAATCATTACTATTTTTTCGAATTCTCCCTTTGTAAGCATTCTCTTCATTCCATTTGAAGCGTGATTTTGAATATGTTTTCTTGTATTTTTAAATAAATAATATAGAAAATTAGGATGTACGTTGTCGTACGGCTGAATTGCATTGATTTGCTGATTAAATGAAACCTTTCTATCAGTTAGTGATGCTCTGCCTATCGAGTCAATGCTACCAGCAATACAAGCTACTAAGAGTGCGCCTTTTTCCACATATCTACCTCGGCTAAGTCCTATTTCGGATAAATATTCTGATGACTGGGTTACGTGTAATTGAGTGGCATCAATGTTATCTGTCTTAATCCATTCGATATGCTTTGAGGAATAATTATCTGTATCATTTCTTGACGGCGTACTCCCTGTAATTATTCTACCAAAATCTCCTATCTTTTTGATCTCCCATCCCTTCTCATTCTTAACCGGATCCCCAAACATATCCAAAAACAAACTTTGCGTTAAAGCATCATATTTTTCGATGAGTTGTTTGTTGTATTGACGGAGTTCATCAGCCTTGTCTAGTATTGCGGCTATTTTTTGTTGGGTAGGAAGTGATGGAAGTGGGATCTCTATACTTTCCAGTTCGGCTCTTGAAATGTGAGGAATAGTTGCCCCAGTACAATTGTCTCGTAAACTTTTCGACTTAGTTTGCAGAAATCTGCCTAAATATATGGGCGAGATACTATACGTTCTATTGATAACTAATTTTGCTAAAGTACTTCCTATTGCTCCTTCAAGATCATATCCAATTGTACCAGCATTGGCACCGTCCCAGGCAATTAAAATGTCTTTTTTAGTGCATAGGATATTGGATTTGCTTCTTTCAGCGAATTTAATTTTATCATCATTGCGTAAATCTCCAATTTGAATATATCTTAAGTTTGAATGTTCCACCTCAGTAGTTTTTCTACCTTTCGATATTTTAACTAAATCTTTTAGCTTTACCTTCTGTAATATCGTCGCGTTTTTAATTTCAGGACTTACAATTGTACTATTTTCCATATTTTCTCATTTCATTTTCAATAAAATCTCTCAAAACTTCTTTGCTTGGCGATTTCAGTAAATATTGGAAATCAAACTTACTACTGATTTCAAATTATCGTAATTCGTCAAACCTATTAAATACCTTGGCTTTATTTTTTAAGGTGTCAAATTCCGCATCGCTTAAAATTGGTGCTACAATAGTATATTCATCTACTAAGTCCCATATCTTGGGCATAACTTTAATCAAATCATCATTGGTGATTGCGATTAGTTCCTCCTCACTTATTTGAAATAAAATATAATCATATTTGTCTATAATACAAGGTGTTTCATTTGTAATTAATTTAAGCGTCAGAACCTGATCTTCTTTTGTGATTTCTAAGACATTTCCATACTCATAATCTGGTAAATCGTAATTGATATGCTTAATTAATTTTATCAAAGAATGAGTCAAAACATCATCGCTTTCAGTTGCTATTTTGCTCAACGTATTTTTTCCAATATTCACCCGGTGTATAGGTCCAAATACAGTAATATCTTCTTGCAGTTGAAGCACTAAAGTTTGTATTGAAATACTATCATCTTCCTGTATTTGAAGCATTTCTTCTTTAGAATAAATAGGACGTTCTTTGCTGAAAAATGCTGGTTCATTATCGGGATTATCCTCATCATAATCCTCATTTTCTACCATCAACTTACCTTGATAAAGATTGCAAATACTTTCTGCAATCTGATTAGTTAATGTATAATCAGCCGTATTTGACAGTCCTGTATTTCTAATTTCTACTAATCGGTCTTCCTCCAAAGAAACATCTACGCCTCTTGTTGACTGCCCATCTATCCAGAAATAGCAAAGATTCTCTGCTCTTTGTTCATAAGCAACATCTGGTAAAGACCGTTCGATAATTCTTTGAAGTAATCTAAAATCTAAAACTTCATTTGTTTCTATATAATGCACTATGCTCATAATTACTATATTTTTCTCAATTCGTCAGTTAGCGACTGACTTATTACCTAGGTATTATTTAATTGTTTGTTACTGAATTCATCAGTTGATAACTGACTTATGTTTCTATTAAATAAGTCAGATGTTGTCTGACTTATTTGAGGATAGGTCAAAAAGAATTTACGGTATTGTTTGAGGTTGGTTTTCTCCCAAACATCTCAGGTTGAAATTTACAGCATTGTTGTTTAAAAAGGCAGTTACCGACTGCCCAATTTGAGGATATTCATTGTAAAACTGTCTACACAATTTTAGGTTTCTATGCGATAAACTAGCTTGGTTTAAGTTGTCGGCTAAGTTTTGCAATAAAAATTTTCCATATTGCGCTCTGTCTTCGCCATTCTGCTCAAACTCTACAATATAATAACCGATTAGCCAGTTTCTAACGGTTAGGTACATATTGACAGACTTTGCAGCACTTTGTTGCGTTGCAGTATGGGCGTTTTGTATGCTTTCTTTTAGAATATCAAAATTCATAATTTCCTTATATAGTAAATACCGGTTTATTCCAACATTTTTTCCAACTCCAGAATCGCCTGTTGTCTTTTGGTGTCTATCGCTTTAATGTCGGCAATTAGTGCAGCTGGTTTTTCATAGATTACTTCATCGTAAATTACCTCTTTGTAGCGATTAATGCTCAGGTCATAATCATTGGCAACAATATCAGCTTTGGAAATCAAGAAACTCTTTGAAGTGCGGTCGCTGTAATCGTGTACACAGGTATCATCTAAGAAATCATTGAAACCAAGATCTTCGGGCAATGCTTGTACGTGCAATAATTCGCCTTCCTTCGTATGCATCTCTCCCCAAAAGGAGCTGTTTAGAAAATTCCAATGGTCTACAATCTGCGGAATATTGCATTTTTCGATGAAGTCTTCGGTAATTTCTTCGGTTTTATTATTAGCATAAAACTTCACGATAATTTCGTCTGGTACTAATGCATTTCGTTTATCGTCTAAGCTTTTACCATCTGCTAGCATATCGTAAAACCATACCTTATCTGTACCTCCAGAATTTGTTTTGGTAAAAAATAAAATAGCCGTACTTACTCCAGCATAAGGTTTAAAAACCCCACTCGGCATCGAAATAACTGCTTGAAGCTGCTGATTTTCGACCAATTCTTTTCGGATATTTTTGTGTGCTCCAGAACTGCCGAATAATACGCCGTCCGGAACAATTACCGCTGCACGACCTCCCAATTTCAACATTCGCAAAATAAGTGAGAGGAATAGCAACTCTGTTTTTTTTGTTTTGGTAACCGCCAATAAACTGCTTTCGACCTCATCATAATCTAAAGCTCCTTTAAACGGCGGATTTGCCAAGACTAACGAAAACTTACTAGAGATATCGTTGCTCTCGCTCAATGCCGAATTTCCTAATAACTGTGGTGTTTCTATTCCGTGCAATTGCAGGTTCATAGACGCAATACGCATCATTGAAGGATCAATTTCGATTCCGTTGAACATATTGGTATTGAAATGTTCACGGAAATTTTGTTCCATAAACCAGTCTTCGTGGCGGTCGTGAATATATTCTGAAGCCGCAACCAAGAAACCTGCTGTACCTAATGAAGGATCACAAATAGTATCATCCTTTTTAGGCTGGGTCATTTCGACCATCATTCGGATAATATGACGCGGTGTTCTGAACTGTCCGTTGGTTCCAGCTTCGGCAATTTTGCCAAGCATATATTCGTATAAATCTCCTTTTGTATCGCGGTTATCTAGCGGAAGCTTGTCTATTTGTTGTACAACACGATCTAGTAATTTCGCCGTGGGAATCATAAAAGTGGCACCTTTGATATATTCGGTAAACGCTCCACCATCTTTACCTAGAGTTTTCATAAAGTCGAAGACAGTCACATCATTCAGATGACGTTGAGGTCGAGTGAATAACTCAAACATTACTTCAGGATCTTTTTCGCGAAAACTACTCCAGCGAAGTTCTTTTTGCTCAGGCGTGTAGACTACTTTGTCAGTCGTAACACCTAACATATTGGCGCGCTTTTCAATTAGATTCTGCTTGTCATCTAACTGTTTTAGAAAAATTAAATATGTAAACTGCTCAATTACAGTTAGTGGATTTGAGATTCCACCGGTCCAGAAGTCGTTCCAGATTTTGTCTATTTGAGATTTTATTTCGCCTGTGATCATTGGGATATTATTTTACGGGAATTGAGTTTATTTTTGAAGAACTTAAATATGGGACTTTTGCCGAAGGTACAACTTTACAGCTTTCTGCCAGATGATAATCTTGGTCATCAAAGAAGATTTGGGCACCCATTGCTTTTAAAATATTATCTTTCGCTAAGCCGCCGAGGAAATAAACTTCATCAACATAAACTCCCCATTTTCGAAGGGTTTTAATTACACGTTTATGTGATGGAGCATTTCGCGCTGTAACGATTGCTAAACGTAGAGGTGAATGCTCAATTCTCATTGGAAGATGCTCTTGAATCTTAGACAATTTTATTAATAATTTCGCAAACGGACCTTCTGCTAGTGCGACATCTTCATTCTCTTTTTCGTAGAGATGAAACGATTCCATTCCTTCTGTTTTATATCTATATTCTGAATCGTCAGAAAACAATACTGCGTCTGCATCAAAAGCAATTTTCACTCGTGGATCTAACGATGAAAAATCCGAAGGTGGGTTGTAAATTAAAGCTGCAGCACATTCAGCACTATCGATAACCGTTTGAACATCCTTTTGATCTTTCGATAAAAACAAATCAATAGCGTAGGCATTAATGTACGGTGCGAGCGGTTCTCCACCTGTAAATGCTACTCTGGTGATATCTAAATTGTATTTTTCAATCGTATTAAGAACACGCATTCCTGTCTCCGGACTGTTGCGGGACATTACAACAACTTCGACAATTTTTTGCTTTGCTACTTTATTTAATTCTAAAAGACTTCTTACTAAATGAAAAGCAGTTCCAGCTTCTAATAATTCGTGCTCATTTTCTAATTGATATTTTCTGAATGCCTCAATTCCATCTTCTTCAAAG
Organism: Flavobacteriales bacterium; assembly: GCA_038243675.1. GTDB lineage: Bacteria > Bacteroidota > Bacteroidia > Flavobacteriales > Flavobacteriaceae > Flavobacterium. The sequence goes on along the minus strand of JBBSQV010000004.1, from coordinate 25,315 downwards.
ATTTTATTTTCTTCTTCCAGATTGAATAAAGCTCTTGTAGAAACTCCTACAACTAAAACTTCTGATAGATCTACTGCCATATCTTATTATTCTTCGATTAAATTAAGATCAATTTCTAACTCTAAGGCCTCTATAGTTTGCACTGCATTTCCTGCAATTCCACGAATGGAACCGTACATATGCGTAGTATTATTCATAACCTTCTCAATCTGCTTTTCACGTTTTTTCCAATGCCCAATCATTGACCTTTTTTCAGATGTTAAGTCTTCCTGCATTTGAGAAAAGCCTTCAACGATACCTTCAATTTGAAGCTTGAACTCATTACTTGTGAGAAAGTCATATAACATATGCATTTTATCTCCCTTATTTTCCTGGGTTTGTATAGCCTGACTAATTTCAATTAATGACTGCCGTAAAACAGCACTCAAGCCTTTAAACTCCTCAAATGTGCAAATCCAAATGCCGTCCTTTAGCCCCATTCTGTCCATTCCATTTGGCAATACATCTGTAACCAATACTCCTAAATTTGCCTTCTTTTGTCGAATATCATTCTTGAATTTTTCAATCCAAGCAGGTTGGAAAGATTTAGTACGTTTACTTTCGTAATAAATAGTGCCGCAATTTTGTAATTCTCGAGTATTTATTGTCTGCAAACAATCTGCTCCAGATGCACCTTTCTTGATTTCATCAATAGTGTCTAGTGGAAATTGCGAACCTAACCATTCCTCCATTGCAAGTTCCATAACCTCGCCTTGCAGCTGCATAGAACCTTGCTCTTGCTTCCGTTTCATTTCTTCGGTGAGTCTTTTTTGATCTTCTAATTGCTTTTGCATTTCTTTGAATCGCAGCTCATTTTTATCATCTTCCTGTTTACGGATTTTTTCTCTTTCGACTACTAAAGTCTCATTCAATTGCTTTTGCGTTTCAGCTTCAATACTTTCCTTCAATTCCTGTTTTTCTCGAACAAGTTTTGCGTTTTCAGCAACCATTTTATTAAACTCCGAAAGCTTTTTAGATTTTTCAGAAAGCTCTTTTTCCATCGAATCAATTTGCTCTTTGCTCTCTGATTCTAATTTAGATTTTAGTTTGGCTGTAATTTCTTTTTCCGCAACTTTTTTCTCTTTCTCTAACCGTTCTGCGAAGAGCTCATTTTCTTGTTTTTTCTTAGTTTCAAAATCTAACTTAGCCTTATTTAATGCTTCGCTTTGCAACTGAAACTCTTCTGCTTGTTGATTTGACTTTACCTCAAATTCTTTACGAATGTTATCTTCTAATTGTTTTTTAAGAATTTCATTTACGTCAATTGAAGTAGCACATTTTGGACATTGAATAGTGGTTTGATCAGACATTTGAATTGATTTTTATTGGTTTACTCTGTAAAAGTAAACTGCTACTGTGCATTGTAAGCGCATAGTTAAATATCTTCAACGCTAACGGTGTATAAAATAGGATGATTATTCATTTTAATAATGTCGAAACCCGTATTGAGGCTCTTTATATCTTCTATTTTAAAAGTGTTATCTTTTAATTTCCACCCATGTTCTATACCAGCATCTGGACGAATTATTATTTTAGTATCCTGATTAGAAAATTCGAAAAATCTATAATGTGGAATCGAATCTGATAGTACTTGTACTGCAGTCGCATCTAATTCGTAACTAAAAGATTTTAAATAACTATCACGTGATTCAAAATCTTTGAATTCGTGAAATAACTTTTGTGGCATCCTCTCATTATAAAATTTTTGACCATAAAAAGTGAAGTCAGCAATTTCAAAATTTAGCACTTCTTGGAGTCTATTTAAAAACTGCAACATTAATAAACAAGCAAAAGGAGTTTTTAAGTATCGATCTGAATATAAAACATTAAATTTTTTACTCTGCATCCTCTGTTTTAGATCTAAATTTCCACTTAATTTATTGAGCACCTCATCAGCAAGATTTATAGAGCATAAATATGAATTAGTATTAAGATATGCTTCAGATACATTTGAGGTACTTATTAACTTGTCAATATTAAATGGCTGAAAATCAACAAATTTTACTGTATTTACTTTATAAAGCTCTCCATTATTTGATTCTCCCCAATTGTTATCTAAATTGAGATTAACAGTATCATTTACAAAATATTGAATATAAGTTTCATCTTGTAGTTCAATAAAAGAAATAGTCTTTAATTCTTTATTCAAGTTACTTTCTTGAATCCAAAATTTACACCAAGCAGCTAATTGAATTATAGTCATCACATCTTGGCTACTTGTAATTAATGGCGCATCTTCGAATACAATATTTACTACTGCTTTACTTTTTAAATTCTCTAAAAATAAAATGCTGTCCAAATCCCAATTTTGCACATTAGGGTGTACAAGCAACCAAACTTCTTTTATTTTAGACACGTAATTTAACTTAATTAGCTCTTGTTTTATGCTTCCCAACATTCTTTTAGCATCGGCATAGCTGTTTTTAATATTGTCAGAAATTGTAAAATTACTTATGCTGTTTAGCCAATCTAAAGCGATATTTCTATCTAACAGATTAATATGCCATTGTGTCTTTCTATCAATTAAACATTTTGTACATGCATTTTGGCAGCTGCATTCTAATTTAATTTTAGATTGCTTAAATATTTCATCGGCATATAAGAAAAATTGATTTGCATATCCAGCACCGCCTTTGGTGGTATCAAAAATGAAAATTGTGGAGTAAGTATCATATCTCTTAATTCCAAAATCAAGTTCGCCAAGCTCAATAGCCAGATAACTTGCTAGTTCTTTCACGAAAACTGAACCTAATGAATATAGTAATGTTTCATTACTTGAATAGTCATTATTTTCTCTAATTCTAATTTCACAAAAATCAGTTTTAAATCGCCCTCCTAAAATGACATTTGGTCTTATGGCTGATGCTGAAAAATTTCCAGAACATGCTGAACCACCATTATCATCTTTACCACCTCTTAATCTTCTATGGTCATTAAGTTCCTGAAGTGATATTCCTGTTTTACCACAATGCAAACACACATAAAAGCCGGTTCCGGTTCCTACATTATAATATAAAATTTCGCCATTTTCTTCACTTTCTCTTATATCGTAAATGGTATTACTATTTTGTTCCCATGGTTTGACATTGATTAATAGTGGATCTACATACTGAATTCTTGATGATTCGGATATTTTTCGATTTGGTGTTTGATAAATATCAACAGCAAAACCAGCTGGTTGAATCATTTCTGTAAATATGCCTCTGTTACCATCGCTATCAGTAACTAATCCTCTAAAATTATGATTATGACAATGTGGACATTCCGTATCAATAGTTTGCCCTTCTGAAACTTCAACAATTCTTTGATAACCACAAGAACTACATAATTGAATTATTTCTTTAGATGATTGATTTCCTCGATTATCGTCTAAAATTATACCTGAAGAATGATAATTCATGCCGTCAATAACGATATTATTACCTGGTGCAAATTCAGTTAAAGCTCTAGTTATGAAATAAGATGGATTTTCTTTCTTTCTACTATTCTTATCATTTAGACTATCGATGTTTGTCGTGTCAAATTCAACAATACCTGTGGGTAGACCAGCAGTTGGCAAAAATCCTTCTTGAGCTAAAAATGTCAACGCATTTTTCTTTAAAAACTGAACATATTGAATATTCACCGCTTTGAAGGCTGGAGAGTTTGTTCCAAACTCTTCTTCCATTTCTTTTAGCTTACTTTCGAAACCTTCTTTTTTAGTTTTAGATTTATTTAGTAATTGGTTAAAATTTGAAAATACTTTATTCAAAATATAGGTGAAGCTTTTATCTTCATAACTAGTGTTTCTAACAAGGTTAGTTACTTGATTTGAAAAAAGTATTACTTCATTACCCATTAACCAAGTGATGAATTTTGCAGCTATTGGTTCTAACTCGTCAAAAAAGAAACTTTCTATTTTATCGGTAACTCTGATACCTCTAACGGCATCTGTTTGAACAAACTTCCCTAAAAAGAAAGCATTAATGTGACGTTCTATAACTTGTGTGCTATTGAATGAAATAAATGGAGGAGCAATTTTATGGGTTAGTGCCCAAGTAGGCGTATTAAAAGCGTTCAAACCTACTGGATTTGGAGCACAAACTGTAAAAGCTATTGATTTGCTTTCTTTCCTTCGACCTGCTCGACCTGCTCTTTGTAGATAATTTGCTGGACCCGGTGGCACATTATTCATTACTACTGTTGAGATACCTCCAATATCTACACCCATTTCCATAGTTGTAGAACAGTTAAGTATGTTTATCTCGGCTTTTTCAAATTTGTCTTCTAATTGTTTTAACCTCTTTTCGTTTTGTTGTGCCGAATGTTCACCAGATAAATATAATGGTCTATTTAAAATTATTTTCTCATGTATATCATTCCATAAACCATTTTGCTTCCATTCCCCAGAATTATTTATAATCCAATCTTTTGTTGCTATAAGATCTAATTCATTTTCTTCATTTCTATTGAATGGGAAATTAAATTTTGGAAAAGTGTAAGGTTGCTCATGTTTTATTTTAAAATGTCTGATATTATCTTCTGTGAAAGAACCTGTAATCCATGGAGAAAACCCTTTGAATTGTGCGTCTATTAATCTTCTCTTTACAGGGCATAACCATAATTTTTCTGATAGTTGAAATCTAGTTCTTTCCTCAATGTTTAACTTATAACCTGTGCCATCAGCATCTAGGACTCTGCTTCTTATCGTTTTCCAAATCTCAATTAATAATTGATTTATATCCTCCTCAATTTCATTGTTAATTTCTGCTCTGTGGTGAAATCCTAAACCAGCACATAATAGTAATGACATTCTGTTTGGTCTTAATTCGTTTCTACTAAAAGTTGACCATTTTTTAGCATTCACTATGTTTGAATCAGGTTCGTGGATATGAACGCTTCTCAAAAAAGAAGTTGAATAGGGATAAATTGCACTGTCTACCAAGAAGTTAAATTGGTATCTGATGATGTAATCTAGTCCGATTTTTAAAATGCTATTCCAATCCTCAATAGTCAAATTGTAGGTAGTTGCAATTGTAGGTAATTGTATATTATCTAAATCTGGATAAACCATAGTAATCATACCCAAATTTTCTAAGGAACGTTCCCTTGGAATTCTTCTTGCAAAATTGTCAAATAATAATGCTCTTGAATATTTTTCAAGATTTATAAAATTATTTTCTCTAGGATTGTTATTCTTGAAAAGTGTCTTTAAGTCCGATTTAGGATTTAAAAACTCATATAATTGTTTCCAAGACAATCTTGCTTTTGCTGTAGAAGCCGGTTTTAATTTATCTATTTGCTCTTGTACTGCTCTTTTTTGAACTGAATTAGTAGTTTGCTCTAAAGACTGTTTTAGAATATTCAATAAAGCATCGTTTGAATTATTTCCTGTTACACTTAATTGTTCTTGCCAAAGCTTATGAAATACTTGTGAACGAATCCAATTGTTCTCGTTATCAATATTAATTAATGCTGATATTTTAGCAGTTCCTTGTCTACTATCCGTAAACGAAATGTATTTGTGTCCATCCCATAGCATTTCAGATTGAATTTCGTCAGCACCTGGAGTGTTTTCCAAAAAAACATCTGATAAAATCCTGTTCATAAATGAAGAAGAGATTCTAAAATGTAATGGATTGTCTAGATTATTAGAACAATAAGGACAAACGCATTCACCATCACGATCTGCTTCAATAAAAACGTCTTGACTGCGATTTATTTTTCCCGAATTATCAATTCCAAATTCTAATGTTTGAGGAACATATTTCTTATTTGTAATTCTTTTTGTGAAGAAAAATGATTGAGTAGTTGGACTCACATCATCATTGTCGTCATTATCAACATCATCAACGATAAAATTATCTTGATTGATCGCTGTGGAAAGTGTTAAAATCTCATTACCATTTCTTTCCAATTGCTTATCTGCTTTTAATAATTCATTACCACATGAACGACAAGCGACTAGTTCAAACATTGGAAAAATACAATGAGAACAGTTTTTTTAGGCATAAGTGGTCATCGTACCCATTACACTTTTTGCATCAAACTTTTTATGTTTATCACAAGTTGGATTGGAACAAACATAGACACCACCAATACCACGCGAAAATAAATGAGTTCTTAAAGGTAAAATAGAAACATCGTTATTTTTATTCTCAACAATGGTATCTACTATTTCTAGTTTTTCATATATAGAACTTTTCTTTGTGTTTAGACTATCTGTTATTTCAGTTAACGTAATAGCATCTGCATTGTATACTTTTTTTCTTAAAATCTCAATTTCCTTTTTATTATCAATTTGAAAAGTATCTGGAAGATTTTTGAATTCTCTTTTACCTGTAATTACTTCTATTTGGTGCTTTTTAATCCCACAAAGATTAGCCATGAACTCTTTTAAGCTTTTTTCGCTTTTTTCACCACTACCAACAGTTGCAGAAGTAATTGCAAATCGTAAGTCATTAATATCAACTTCAAAAGCATTGACAACTCTTCTTATCAACAATGCCATTTCTGATGCAGCCGAGCCTACTAATGTGTGAGCTTCGTCTAATAAAATCCAACGTAATTTTCCTTTAGAATTATCTAATAATGGTACGTCCTTATCACGTACTAAAATATATTCCAACATTGAAGGATTTGTGAAAAGAATTTGAGGTGGTGTTTCACGTATCTGTTTTCTTGATATTAGTTCCGGTAATTGCTCTCTTCTTTTATTAGCTGTTGAATCCTCATCTGTATTACCATTATATACCGCATAAGTTAAACCATCAAGTGCTTTTACCCAAGCATCCATTCTTTTTTTCTGACTACCAATTAATGCATTTAATGGATATAGAAAAATAGCTCTTATACCAATTTCATTTTGACAATTTTCGTATAAATCTTGTAGAACAGGCAGCATAAAGCATTCTGTTTTACCAGAACCAGTCCCAGTTGTAACTGCAATAGATCTCTTTTCTTGTAAAAGAACTTCCCAGCTTTTTATTTGATGAACGTAAGGATTTCTATTTTTAGGAAATTCATATTCACCTTTAATGTTATCCAATTTGTTTATAAAATTAATATCAAATAAATTAGTTAAATCGCCAAATGACTCCTTATCAGGTGTCCATGGAAAAGTGTTTTGGAAAACCGGCTCGGCTAACAATTTTTCCTCTTCGAATAAATCTGATAAATAATTTTGAAATTGAGCATCACCTGTTGCCCAAAGTGATAAAATAGAATCTTGTAATCTATCTTGAATCTCACTGTATATTTTTTTGAATTTTATTTCTTGGGTCATATTCGGTTTAGTTTAAGTAATAAATTATAGAATCTTCATACCAGTTTTCTATTTTAGGTAAATTTTCAATGTATTTGATTTTTCTTCTGAAATTATCTCCATTTATATGCCATAGACCAGTACTTCTACCTGAAATTGATGATGCTACTGTGAGTGGTGCAATTACTAGCATATTAACTTTCTCATCCCATTGTACTTGCGGTAAGGGTTTTACATAATTATTTCTGTCTTTTTTTATGTCATAAAAAGGTAACTGATTTAAAACTCTTTCACCTAAACGTTCTCTTACATTGTTAAGCTCTGCATTAAATACAAAATTCTGATTGCTGCCATTTTGGAGAAGACAAACTTTAAGTTGGTTCAAATTCAAACTGAGCATTACAGCAATACTTTGATGTAGATTTGGATGAACTTGACATATATTTTCCCAATCAGAAAGTTTAATCCAATGGAAAGAAAATCCTAAATCATTTTCTAATTCAACAAAATCATTACCTGAAAACTTATATTCTCCCAAATCAAATTTTAATGACAAAAAAGCAAATGCTTTTGCTGCTGCTTCAGATGTCGTTGTAATGGCTTTTATAATATCAAATGTTGCAAAAGGCAAATCATTCTCTTTGCATAGATAATAATAAACCCAGAACTTATTCCATATATTACTACTGAAATCTTCCGCTAAAAGTTGTTGAGCAAAATTTAAGATTCTGGTATTCCTATCCTCAACAGATGTTAACTCATTTTCAGGATCAATACAAATAAACTCTGGCTTAATTTTAAATTTTGAATTCTTATCTGAAAAAAGAATAAATTTCTTTGCATTTGAAGTATTAATTGAATGAAAATCTGGTCCTTTTATAATTTCAATTTTATCAATAAATTCCAAATCACAATCTATTGGTAAAGCATAAACACTATTAGAAATATCGATAGAATCGCTTTCAGTGAATTGTATAATATTTTCATCATTAATTTTCCATTTAATAATTTCTGAAAATTGTTTGATTGTTATACGATGTTTTCTACTTGCATTTCCATTTAGAGCTATTTCGTAAATGTCCATTTTTAAGAAGTTATCAGAATCTATTATATTATAAAGCTGAAACAAAGATTTAAAAGTGTCGTATAACTCAAACAACGGTTTTACTTTTCTTTCAATTTTTTTTGAAATAATGATTTCTGGATTCTTATTATTCGAAATTCTTACTTCATACTCTTTCCCATGAGAATGTGCAATTAATCGCCAACCTTTAATTTTATCTAAAAATATCTCATTCTCCTTTATTATATTTTCGTCTTGGTCAATTAATAGTACCCCCTGAAATGGTGAAATTACTTCAGTAATTAATCCATAACTTTGATTAATAGCCTTAATTCTCGTTTTGATTGAAGTTGGGAACTTGGAAGGATTTGTTATCTTAAAAGTAACTTTATTTTGATTTATACTAAAATCAAAATAATCTGATCTGTATACTTCTAAAACAAAAGAATTGCTATTTACCAAAATTTGTGGATTATTGTCATCTGAACTTATTGACAAGCTTAAATTACCAATATTAAAAACTCTTTCAAACTCATCAATTCCATCGTAGGATATTTTGACATCTAAAGTTCCTATTTCTAATGGAGTGTGCTTTGAATTCCAAATGGTCTTGTTAACTTGTTTCCATTCAATATTGGGATTATTAATTCTTTGCCCATTATTATCATAAACAAGTATTCTTAAATTATCTTTTACAATATTTAAATTTCCTATAACCAACCATTTTGGATTTTCACTTAATATTGTCCAATCAAAAATATTTTCAGTATTAGTTTTAAATTTAATCGTATTTCCATCAGATTTCGTTAATATGATCTCATCTTGAAATTTTACAAAAGAATAAATTTTATTATTAATCTCTATTTCAGTTTTTTCAACTATCTTCCCCTCAATAGAATAAGTATTATTTAAAAATAGATATCCAAAATTATTATGTGTATATCTAGATTTTTCCAAAACAAACCTTCTATCGTTGCTTGTTACCCACAAAGTTGGAAAATCTAAATTTAACTTTGAATGAAGTAAATGATTTGCATCATAAATTTTATCATAACCATCAATTATACATATTTCAGCCTCAAAATCATCGATGAAATTTATAACATCTTTAAATTGAATTACTTTATATGTTTCGGTATTCCTTTTTATGAATTTTGCAATTAAAACACCTCCAACAAATAATTTATATTCATTTTGATAATCAACAACTTGATCATTTAAAATGAAATTCAATTCTTCAAAACCTATTTTTGAAGTAATAGCAGTATTGAGAAAAAAAGTGTTATTTGTTGAATTAAAATTCCATTTGAAATTAATGGCTTTGTTTTTTCTTCTTATTGTATCTCGTACACCTATTAAATCCTTTACTAATGGATTTAAATCTTCATTCTCCGCAAAACTTAACAGTTCAGTTTCATCATTATCTAATACAGCGCGAACAATTTCTAGACAACTACTATAAATAATATCGTTTTGACTTGACCTAGGCAGTAGACTAATTAACTCAATATTAGTAGAAAAATCTTCAATTGAACTTGGGTTAAGATGAATAATTTTTAAAAGAAAATCTCTGTACTTACCTTGATTATTTTTAATGTGTTTTAAAGGAAGACCACCTTGTAACAATAACGTTTTAAGGTATAATGTGTTCTGTATTTTTATCCATTTATAATTTAGAAGATTACCTCCTTTTTTTGCTAACTCATAAAACTCTTCAGGATTAAAACATAATCTTGAATAATCAATAGAGTTATAAACATCTTCTTTCTTAGGATAACTTTCATTATATGATCTCTTCCACCACTCCGCAAAATAAATCGCACAGGTTCGAGGATCTAATTCAGATATTCTTTGAACTATTTTAAATCTTTCTTTAAGTTGCTCATATTCAAAATCTGATATTTTATATTTCCAAATAGGTTGACCTGTATGAAAATCAAGTTTTCTACTTTGTAATATTTTGTAAAATTCGCTCATATACCTAAATTTTTATCAACGTAATTAGCAAATACGCACTTCTTGATCTCCCATCGTGTCTGGATAAATTATTGTTCTTGAGTAAAATATTAAAGAAACTCATAAGGGATAAGTTTTAGATTTATAATGCAAATAAAAGATGCAGGTGTGCATAACTAGTACATAGTAGTTTCATAGTTTTTTAATTGCAGACCAGCTCGTTTTTTAATTTCTTCAACTAACTCTCCAGGACTGATGACGGTGACCTTTTCGCCAAATGATAAGATCTTCATCTCAAGCTCATAATTTAATATAACACTGATGCGTATTTCTAACGAACCATTTTGTAGCATGTTCACTTTCTGAGTGCTATGAAAAGGTTTAGTTTGGATATAAGGCGCTTGTTCTCTAGAAAATAGCATCTTGACCTCAACTGGTTTGCAGTCAACATTTTTGGATACACCAATAATTTCTTCAAAAAATTCATCCCAATCAGTTAAGTCGTCAACGTATTGAATTTTAGTAACTTCTATGTCGCCAGTAATTCTATCGAGTGCTAAGTTCCATTGGGGATTGTGGTTGAACTCATTAAGTCCAAAAACAAACCATCTGTTATTGTACTGCTTTAAAAAATAAGGATGAAAAATTATGTCATACGAATCTTTGCCGAATGGCTCATACTTTACCTTTAAGACTGTTTTATTAATGATAGCATTAAAGAGAAGTGTTATATAATGATATCCTTTGTAATCAATATTTGATTCCAAAGACATAACTTTCTTTTCTTGATTCTGAAGACCAAATTTATCGTTTAGAAGTGGTCCTAATTGATTCACCCATTCAAATTCAGGACTACCTTCAAATCGCTGTAGGATTGAAATTGCTTTTTTCAATTGCTCGGCTTCAGTTTCGTTGAGAGGACTTCTATTGATGGAGAAGCTTTTATCGGAATAGCGGTAGTAATTTCCGTTGGAACCACGTAAAGTTTCAATTGGAGCATTGTAACCTGATTCACTTCTCATAAACTGGATGTCCTTTCGCAGTGTTCTCATTTCTATTCCAGTACTTCTAGAATCAAATTCCACGATAGCACTGTTGACACTAATCAGCAAATCATCAATACTGTACTCTCTACCAAAATTTTGGAAGCATCGGTCTAGTCTATTGTATCTAATTAGTTGATGTTTGTTAGTGAACATTTATAAGAGTTTAATTTAAAGTTTTATCTAAAATTGTAAATAATTGATTCCAGAGAATAATAGCGGTTTGAACTAGACTTTCCCCAAAACAATTATTGCCACTGCAGAGATAATCACAATTCCCCAAGTGATATATGTCTGTGTCTGTTGCTTTTTGAAATTATTTTCTACGAAAGTTTTAATCTGCGAAATTTGATTTTCTGTTTTAGTAAAGTTGGTTTCAATCAACGTTTTTTGATTTTCTAATTGGACAAAAACTTTTTCAAACTGGTCTTTAATTTCTCTATTATTAGACTTTAACTGTTGTTCAATGTCACCTAAGGCTTGCGTAATCTTTATAGTATTTTGCAACATTGTCGTCAATGTTCCATTGATGCTATTTACTGCGGTAAAAACTTCGGAAAGTTTGGTTTGATGCTTTTCAAAATGAGTCACAAGATCGATTTTTGCAATTCTCTCAGTCTCCTTTTGGAAATCATCTAATTGAATTTGAAATTTCGAGGTTTTCTCTGCAAGTTTATCCAGTTCTTTCTGGAATTCTTGCTTTGTTGCTTTCAGGAAATCTTCCTTCAGCAAATTAAAATGTTCGTCAAAATTGACTTCTTCTAATCTCAAAATCTCCTGAGACAATTCTTTTGTTTGAGTTTTAAGATCGACAATCCTTTCTTTGAAGATTTCATTATTGCCCTTAAGATAATTTTCTGTCGAGTTGTTAAGTTCAATACCTAGGTTTTCGAAAAAGCCAGGGATTTTTGCACTTTCTTCAATTGAGCTTTTGATTTGACTATGTAAACTCTCAATGTCATTAAGCTTTTTATTTAGAGACTCCACATTTTTGAGTGAAGCTTGAATTATTTCGGTAGTATTATAGGACATTTTCTAGTTGGTTAAATTTGTTTATTAAATTGTCAATCCCTTTAAATTGCAACTGTTGCAGTAAATTATTTTTGATTAAATCAATATCTAAAAAAGACTCATTTTTGCGATTTAGATTTGCTGTGAGTGAATCAAAGTAATTTTCGAATATGGTATTTATTTTATCGAAATCATTGTTATGATATTTAACATCGTTGAAGAGGTTGATAAATCCGTTCTCTAACTCTTTGTTTGCTTCTGAACGATAGGAAATATTATTGGTGGCATACATTGCAAAAGCTTTAATCAGCCTTAGCACCCACTCCTGTTTTAAATCGGAGGTAGCTAAACTTTGCATTATTTTTTTGCAAGAACCTATAAGATGTTTGTAGTTATTCTGCTCGGTTCCAGATTTTATAATATCATCGTGTAAGTATTTTTTAACCAGCGCTAGCGGTTCAAATTTATTATTTCGATATTTTTTATGATCATCTAAAAGAGAACAATCCATATCATTTATCCGGAAACCGGGGCGAGCAAATTTGGCATTGAAGTAAAAATATATCTCCCCTTTTAAGAAACAATTTTTTTCAAAATCATCAGCTTCTAATGCGTTCATTTTTAAGAGAGTATTTTCTATATCATCTGTTGCGCGTTTCCTTTTATCAACAATTTCTTTATATGAAAATTCTGCTATAAAATGAAGAGCTTCTACAATATCATCTACAAGATCTTCTTTGCGTAAACTCAACCTTGCTTTTAAATTTTCGACTGCAGAAACCGCTGCATTTTCAGAAAGATATCGTCGCAGGTATTTCTCAATTACATCTATATAAGGTGTAATTGAATTATGCTTAATGAAAGTGCAGGAATATGTTTTCTTGTTATAATCATAGGTGTAATCCACCAAGAACCCAACTGAGTGCATACGATAAATAATACGACCTGTGTCTCCAGTATGCCTGTCTCTAAAGAAAATGCGGTGAAGTTGTAGTCTGTCTGTTTCAGAGATATGTTCTAATGCCCTAATTCTGTTTTCATCTACTTTAAATAAGAAGTCTTCGAAACCTACGGCATATTTTATTGCATTACGAATCTGCTGATCTTGGTTACTATGTGAAATGCGAAAGATTTTTTTGATCTCTTCAAGTTCATATAACTTATTGTAGTTAACGGTGAAATCAAACCTTCCCTTATTAGCACTTCCAAAAGCTTTAGCGAGGCTTGGTTGTTCTCCAAGACCTGGAATATCTTCTGCAAATTCTCGACTTTTAACAAGATCTTCAATTTGAACTTTCTCGTAATCAATACCTTTAAAAGACATATTAAAAAAGAAATTATGAATTCCTCGATCCTTATATCTTTCTATTAATAGGTCATCGACATTACTTAAAATATATTCTTTGATGAGGAATAAAATCTTGTCATTAATACTATAAACCTGCTCATTCTGTGCAGTAAAGCTAAAAGGGCATTCTTTTACGAAAGTGATAAAGTCCGACTTTGAGTTGAATTTAATATCAATTTTCTCAGCGTTTTCCCAATACGATTCTAGATTTTTTCGAATAATATTCCTATCGAAAGACGATATTGCACCGAATTCTTCAAAAAACTTTAATGTTTGGAAATGCACTGCTCTAGAAGTGTCTAAAAGTATATTGGCAATTGCTATTTTTTGATCGCGCCCTGCCCGCCCGCATTCTTGTATAAAGCTTTCTAAGGAACTAGAGTAATTGTAGTGGTAAGTACTTCTAATATCTGTTTTGTCAATACCCATTCCAAAGGCTTTAGTGCAAACCATATGATGAGTTATTCCTGAAGTGAATTTTGTAAAATGATTTTGCACTTCATCACTTACTTGGTCTGAATCAGAAGCAAAATAAAAGCCTTTGCTTGCAGATGCCAATTTGTCCTGAACATAAGAAACTCCGCTCTGATTTATATATTCACCGTGCATATTTTGCTTTGTACCTTTTACAGAGCAGAATGTTATGGTGTATAAATCGTCAGTGTTTTGAGAAGTTAAGTCTGTCTTTAAAAGTAACTTGTCATTATACGCAAATTGGTATGATCCATCAAGTAATTCATACTCGCCGCTTGGATATCTCTTCGCAAAGTCTTTGGCTTCAAATTCTTCAAAATGGTGCAGTTGGGACTTCTTTAATACTTTCTCATTATTAAAAGCGAGTAGGTTTTTATTGAGCGCAAGAAAATCCTCATTTAAAGAATCTATTCTTGATTTATTTGTAACATCGATAATGCGAAAAAATAATTCCGGACGGATAGTATTTTCGATCATAATCACAGCATTTGCAACATCGTGATGCTCAATTTGTAATTCTCGTTCTATATCAGTCAATACGTCAAATGAGGCAGTTGCGGTCAAGCCAATTAATGTGACTTTCTTATTGCGATCACGAGTGCTACAGAATTTTTGAGAATTTATCCCAAGCATCAAATAGGTATATCTAAAGTCGTGGCCCCATTCTGATACGCAGTGAACCTCATCAATAACACAGTAAGAAAAGCCGAGACCAAATTTAGATCCGTGAATATTACTGACTACTTTTCTGAAATCGTCCATTATAAATCGCTCCGGAGATATAAAAAAGAAAAGTGATTCCCCTAATCTGAAATTGATTATTCGCCTTCTTTTTTCTTCAGGACTAATAGTTGAGTTAATAAATTCGCAACAGTCAATCCAATTTTCCTTTAATACTCTTACTTGATCTTCCATCAAAGATTTAATGGGATCTACGACAAGACAAAGTCCTGGCTGCAGGAATGCTGGTAACTGAAATGTTAGTGATTTTCCACCGCCTGTTGGAAGAAGGCCTATCACAGGTAATTGCTGTAAAGCCCTGGATATTATTGGGAGTTGTCCTTCGCGAAATCCTATTTTTCTGAATATATTTTGAATAAAGTAATTTATATTGGCTTCTAATTCCTTTTTTGAATGATATGAACCATCAGGATTTTTGCCAACCAATTCTTTATATTTTAATAATCGAGAGCAATACACTTTTCTAGAATTATAAGTCGAATTATCTACGTAATGACAGGAGCGAATTATAATTGATTCCCTTAATGTAAATGTATTTTGTTTATAAATATCTGACCTTTGGAGAATCGAATGATCAATAATAAGATCAAAGTCGTTGCTGCCGAAAAAATTTTCACTTTTTCTCTCATAGCCACAATTTATCTCTGGATTGTCAATCCATTTTTCGTCTTGAAAAATGCTCAACTCAATCTGAGGGAGATTTAATTGATCTTCCTCCTCCAGAATAGCATTAATATTTAAAAAATAATCCTGTAAACTTTTAATCGCAAGTGCTGCACCTGGAATGTCACGTCCTATAATTGCAATTTGTAATAGCTCTTTTTTAAATAAATCAGGATTTAAAATTAGGTACTCAATAATAGTTTTTTGAATCCTTGCGACGGCTATCGGAACAAAAATTAATGTGTATCCTTCAAGATATTCACTTATATCTCTATTAAAATTTTTCTCAAAAACTTTATAAATATTTGCTTCTATCAGTTTTTCGAACTTGACTTCATTTTTCGTTATATCTCGCGATGTAAAGCGATACGTTTCGGCATCAACTTCTGTCGCAGCGATATCTCTGTTATGATCATATTGTAGATATTCATTCAGTAAATGGTGAGGACCGTCCACTTCAAAAATACGCGTCTTATTTTCGAAAGAACTTTTGGAGGCACTCCAATGTAAATAAGGTGATGTAAAGCTAAAATCAACTGAACGTCCACCAACCATTGCTGAGTTTATGGTGGCAAAATTCCGTTGACTTTGTAGAATTTGAATAAGAAAAGGATGCTGACCAATGAACTTCCACTCCAAATGACTTCCTAAACTACCTCCATAATTCGATTTAGTTATTTGAAGATCAGGTTCGATAATGTGCAATAACTCGAAAACTGTCGCGTAATCAATTTTTTTTACACTATCCTTAAATTTAAATTCATAAAGTTCTGAGTTTGGTTGTATCAAGCCCATTTTCACGAACGTTTCCTCAATTAAAACCGGAGCTTTTGTTGGTAGTCCACGCGTGAGAATATTATTTATGGTCGCAAGAACTGGATTTATATTATTGTAATCGATTGTTTGGTTCTTAGGAAACCTAACGTCAAAAGTACTAGTGTGTCTTAATAAACCTCTTAAATAATTTACCTCATTGCTGCTGGTATCTAAATCTGAAAAAATACTTTCATTCTTAAAATTATCACGGACAATAGAACTAATTGAATCGATAATGTAACCAGCTCTAAATTGACGCATCTTAAATTTTACTTCTTTCTCAGTGTGAAGTTTATTCTGAGAAAGTCCTTTTCTATTTCCGATATGCGGCACAATTTCCTCTGTAATCTCTAGAAGCGGAATACACGCGAGGAAGCTTCGGTTTTTTGACGATGTGTATAAATCCATTAAAAGCCATCCATACCAATGCTTATATTTTCTTTTGTGAGTTGCTTGACGTCAATATAGGCTAATCAAGTAAAACAGCTAAACACAAAGACATCCCGCACTTGCTCCAAACGAGGCGATACAAACGTCTTTTCGTAAATCGTATTAATTTCCTCCTGAGTAAGGAACTCTCTTTCCACCTCCCGGATCTTTGCTTCATAGTTAACGAAGGGATCTTTGTCGGGCCAGCCATTGGCAAGATAGATTTTAATGATTTTCTTGAAATTCTTGATGTACTTTACTGCGGTATTATTGCCGCAGTTGCGAACGCTACGCAGTCAAAATTCATATTCTGTGATAAATACATGATCTATGGCTAGAATATCGATATCTGCTTTACGGTAGTTCCAAAGCATAAATTCTCGAGTATGACTAAGCGAAGTTTTGTAGCGCTCCAAGGTTCCAGGAGCATAATCCTTCCCTACCAATTCTTTTATCCGGTTGTTGTGATCGAAGATTCTATTTTTTAGTACTTTCAGATAGTTATTTAATGAACAAGCATCTTCCGACTTGCCCTTCATTTCGGCGAGGGTTGAAGACCAAAACTTAGGAGTGACGAATTTTTTGGTACTGAATTCGTATCGCTTTCCTTCCACGGTCAAACGCACATAGATTGGTAAATGTCCTGTTACATTAGGAGCATTGCGTCTTGCATAAATATGCATTGTGAATTTCTGTTTCATAATGGTAACCTTTATGTGATTATTCAAGTTAAAATAATTACCAGTAGAGTTCACGATGTTCATTTAATGAACATCGTGCACTCTACTGGTCTTATAGGTGTTTTTTTTGATTTAGCGAGACAGTAAAATAATTAAATATTTACTGTCTCGATTTTGCACCTTTAAGAATAAGATTTATTGAATAATTCGGTTCCACCCAGAATGCAAAAACCCCGTAAATCATAAGATTTACGGGGTTTTACGATGAATTGTTAGTTCATTCCGCGGAGAAAGAGGGATTCGAACCCCCGGACCTGTTACAGTCAACAGTTTTCAAGACTGCCGCATTCGACCGCTCTGCCATTTCTCCAGTCTATTGCCATCATTGCTGATTGCGAGTGCAAATATAGAACCTTTTCTGACTTCTAAAAACTTTTAGAACAAAAAAATTTACTTATTTTATATAATTCTTTTTAGAGCATAGCGCCTGTCCCTGCTGCCAGTACCTAAGATTCTTGTTTTGAGTCTATTAATCCAAGTCTTTGCTTTGTAGGATTAAATTAACATTGAGTAGTATTAGTTACTTAATCCATCAAACATCTTAGTTGTTACAGCGTTTGTCTTCTAAAAAGATAAAAAATCCAAATTTTACAAATAGAACGTTAATGGATAAAATCCAAAATTACGCTCAAAAAGTATATTTAATAAAATGAGGTGGCCTCTCATACCTTTGAAATAAAATTAGAATGTTTCGTAAACGTTCTTTCCTCAAGCTAAGTAATTGTATATTTACGTCAATACTAAAACAATCAAAAACGAACGAACTTCCCTAAGATGCTCAAAGAATTAAAAAATGCTTATTTTATTGATCCCAAAACAGACGCAGCTGAGCTAGAAGTTTTTCAAAAAATGCTGCAACATTCGCATCCTAATATAGAATCTGGAGTCATTGGTAACAGCCTCAAAAAGAATTTAGGTGAACCATTCTCTTCTAATTCTGCATCGCTTGCAGTGGTATTTGATGATAAATACAATATAAATATTGTTCAAGGGAACGTTTCAGTATTCTGCAAAGGCAGTACTTTTGAAGATAATCTGATAGTTTCGGTTAAATTCGGAAAAAAATTACACGTTCAGATTTTAAAATACCTTGATCAATGTCGGCAATCATTTCAGCCGAAATTAGGATGCGAGATTACATTTGGCGAAAGCCGGAAAAAAATGATTCTGTCAGTACTTCCTTATTTTGTAAATGCTGAAAGCAAATTTTTAGTTACACTAGAAAAGATCGCGATAAAAGAAATCGTTTTAAAAGAACATTCTTTTGTAAATGAAGATCGAGCTTTTACAGGTAATTCAACTGAAAAGTCAAAAGAAGAATTGATAGTAGATCGAAATGATCAATTGGCAGCAGCTCATTCTTATAGTGATTCTATACTTCAGACAGTGCGTGAAGGCTTGCTAGTGTTGGATAAAGATTTCAGGATAATTACCGCAAATGATGCTTTCCACAGGTGTTTTGATACATTTCAGGAGAATATTATCGGTGAATCATTCTTTAAAATAAATCAAAATCAATGGGATTTTCAAGAATTACGCTCACTCTTCGAACAAATTCTGCCGAAACATCACATTATTGAGTCTTATATAGTGACGCTTTTCTTGAGAAATAAAAAAAAGCGAACACTTATGCTCAACGCTCGACAAATAATAAGTGAGGATAAAACTGATATTTTAATTCTCGTTGCGATTGAAGATATTACCAAGACAAAATTATTAAAAACCGAACGTGACTTTTCTAAAACTTTAGAAATAGAGGTAGCTGATAAAACGAAAGAATTGCAGCAATCGCAAGCGTTCTTGAAATCTATACTCGATTCTACACGCTATGGAATTGCTAGTTATGAAGCTATATTTGAAGAGACAGAAATAGTAGATTTTCTCGTGACATATACCAATTCTGAGGTCCCAAAAATGTTTGATTTAACCATCGAAGATGTGCTTGGAAAAACTTGCAAGGAGGTTTATCCCAGCATCTTTATTGATGGAACTTTTGAAAAATTTTTACAGTGCATCGATACAGGCGAATCCATACATTTTGAACTTGAGTACAAACTAGCCGACGGTAGCATGTGGATCAATAGTGTCGCATCTAAGGTTGAAAATTCGGTTACAGTAACTTCAAAAATTGTTACTACCGAAAAAAACGCTGAACTCTATTTAAAACAACTTAACGAACAACTTACTTCAAAAAATCAGGCTTTTGAAGAACGTATTTTGCAAGAATTTTCAAATAGCTTTTCATCTTATAAGACTGGAAAGGAATTTTTTAACTCTCTTGTCATAGAGCTTTCGCAAAAGACAGAAATGGATTTTGTAATATTAGGTGAAGTTGTACATCATGAAGATAGTAAATCAATAAGAAGTTTATCCGTTGCTGCTAATGGAGAATTGGCGAAAAACTTCAAATTCAAAGTTGATGATGGCCCATGTCAGAAAATTTTAAAAGGCATGCCTTATATGCAAACATATGCAGTCCAAGACCTTTTTCCAGATAATCAACTACTAAAAGACTTAAATGCAGAAGGCTATTTAGGTTATCCTCTTTTTAATCAGAATAAGAAATGTATTGGTTTGATATCAGTAATCCATCAATCAAAAATTGAAAACCTTAGTTATGTGAAATCTTTTGTACACATCGCTTCAAAGAGAATTGAACTAGAACTGCAACGACAGATAAACGATACCATATTAGAAGAAAAAAACCGCGAACTTAAATATAATATTCGCGAATTACAATCATTCAACTATATAGCATCTCACGATTTGCAAGAACCTTTAAGAAAAATTCAGTTGTTTACAGGTCGTATATTAGAAACAGATGCTGACAACTTTTCTGATCTTTCCATAAAATACTTTAATACGATTCGTAATGCGGCAGGAAGAATGCAAAATCTTATTCAAGCTTTGCTCACCTACTCTACATCAGATGATAAAGGGATGGATTTTAAACGCACTAATCTAAATTCAATTATAGCGGATATCAAAATTGATTTGGAAGAAAAAATTCAAAGTACTAATGCCGTAATCATTTGCGAAGATTTGCCAAAATTATCGGTTATCCCACTACAATTTCATCAGTTGCTACAAAATCTGATTGCGAACGGATTGAAATACCACCAACCCGGTGCACAGCCAATTATCAATATTACTGCTGAGAAAGTTACTCATGAAGGAGATGTTACGCGCAAGATGTGGAGAATCTGCGTAAGCGACAACGGAATAGGATTTGAACAACAGTACGAAAACAAGATTTTTGAACTATTCCAACGTCTCCACGGCAAGAACGAATTTGAAGGAACAGGTATAGGATTGGCGATATGCAAAAAGATTGTCCAAAACCACAAAGGATACATCAAAGTAGAATCAGAAGTAGGAAAAGGTTCAAACTTTTGTATATTTGTTCCCACTAATACATAACGTGGAGGAGAATTTTTATGAAATAAATTACCTTTTTAGCGTGCTTTCGAGCATAAAATATTGCCCTAAAAGTATTTTTATAACAGATAATTAGTTGCAACTAAATGAATACCAAACCAATAATTGAAATATTACTAGTGGACGACGATGCTGATGATCGCAACACTTTTACTGATGCTATAAGCGAACTTAAAATCGGAACTCGATTGACATGTCTTGAAGATGGTAGAGGTTTAATCGATTATCTAAATAGTGCCGATAATAAAACTCCAGATATTCTCTTTCTAGATTTGAACATGCCATATAAATCAGGTGTAGAATGTTTGATGGATATTAGGAAAGATCCTAAGTATAGCAATCTTAGTATTGCAATCTATTCCACCTCTTCTACAGATAGAGATATTGAAGATACTTTTGTAAATGGTGCAAATATCTATATTCGTAAACCGAATAATTTTGCCAACCTGAAAAAAGTTCTCAATGACGTTGTTAATACTAATTTCCAATTTCATAGCTCAGGGCTAAATAAAGAAACATTTTTACTAAATATATAAGTAATATTACTTAACACATACTTTTATGATCCGCAAAATTTTCGACACTATTATTATTGGAGGAAGTATTGCGGGTTTATCTGCTGCATTAACCTTGGCAAGATCTCTAAAAAATGTTGCAGTCTTTGATACTCAAAATCCTTGTAATCGGAACGTTGTTAGATCTTTTAATTTTTCCACAAATGATGGACAAAACCCATCCGAAATTGTAAAAAACACCAAGAATGAAATTGCCAAGTACAATTCGGCTGAATTTTTTCTAGAGGAAGTTATTGCGGTACGCCCTATAAGTGGCGAATTTGAAGTTGAGACAAAATCTGCTGAAGTTTTTTGGGCGAAGTCTATTTTGATTGCTACTGGACTGCGAGACATTCTTCCTGAGATTTCGGGAATGGAAGAATGCTGGGGAAAGACAGTTTATAGTTGTCCCTACTGTCACGGCTACGAAGCTAGAGACAAGAAAACTGCTATTTATGCCAATGGCGATGCAGCACATGATTTAAGTATATTATTGACAAACTGGTCTAAAGATCTTGTAATTCTCACCGATGGCAAGTCTGAATTATCAGCATTCCAAACAGCAGAACTTAAGATAAGAAATATCGAGATAATCGAAACAAAGATTGAATCTTTGACGGAAAGCGATGGAAACCTTTCCGAAGTTAATTTCACCGATGGTACAAGTTTACAAGTTCCTTATATGTATGCGTCAGTACCATTCGAGCAAAAATCTAACCTTGCAGAGCAATTAGAATTGGCATTCACAGATTCTGGACACATCCAAGTTGATCCTACGTTTAGAACATCTCTCCGCAATGTGTATGCGGCTGGTGATTGCACTGCTGAGCAGCGTGCACTATCTGTGGCATCTGCTTCAGGAACGATGGCTGGTTTTACTATAAATCAAGATTTTGTCGACGACTTACATAATGAATATATAAAATTTTAATCTCTTTCTGCCAAACCAAAATTTTTGTCTAAATTCATAATGTCTAATTATAAAATCGATACTATGAAAATCAAACATATTATACTTTTAACTTTCATATTTCTTATGAGTTTACAAAGCAATGCGCAACTTAAAGAAGTAACCTACCACGATGGCAAGCAAGAGCTTCAAGGTCTTTCGATCAAACCAGTTAAAAAGACTGCCAACAATCCTGCTGTACTTATTCTTCCCGCTTGGAAAGGAATAGACAATCATTCCAAAAATGTCGCAACCGATTTATCCAAAATGGGTTATATAGCATTTGTTGCAGACATCTATGGAAAAGGAAATTACCCCAAAAATACTGATGAAGCTGGTAAAATTTCAGGCTATTACAAAGACAATGTCTTGCAGTATCAAAACCGAATAATTTTAGCTTTAAACGAACTTATCAAAAGTGGTGGAAACCCTGATAATATTGCAATCATTGGATACTGCTTCGGCGGCACCGGCGTTATCGAGGCGGCTTATGCCAATATAAAAGTGAAAGGCGTAGTGTCATTTCACGGCGGACTGATGGCTGAGACAGATCCTCGAACTGATCAAATCATTCCCGAAGTCCTTATTCTCCACGGCGCTGATGATCCTTATGTAGCCGAAAAAGACATCAAAGGATGCATCGAATCATTAAATACTCGCAAAGCTGATTGGCAAATGATTTCCTATTCAGATGCTGTACACGCTTTTTCAGATCCCGAAGCTGGATACAATAAGGCCTCTGGTGCTGCTTATAATAAAGCTGCTGCCGAAAGATCATGGAATCATGCGAAACTTTTCCTTAGCAGAATATTAAAATAGTATTTATCCTTATTATTAAAGTTATATTTGAAATTCGAAACCCAAAAACAATTACAATTTTTCTATGAAAAAATCGATTTTATTGCTGTCTGCTCTTATGATAGTTTCTTGCTCAGGAGCGCAGCAGTCAGAAAAAGGAAGTAAAAATAGTCCTGAAAAATACCTTAAAACTATTACAGCAGCCGAACTTAAAACGCACCTCTACATTGTCGCCGACGATAATATGGATGGCAGACAAACGGGTGAACCTGGTCAGAAGCGAGCTGGACAATACTTAATTGATCAGTACAAAGCAATGGGCGTCTCTTATCCACCTGCCGCCACGAGCTTTTACCAAGATGTTCCGGCGTCTTTCATGAACAGTCGTAGAGGCCAACTTAAGGATTCAGAAAATATTTGGGCATTTGTAGAGGGTTCAGAATTTCCAAATGAAATCATTGTAATTTCTGCGCATTACGATCACATCGGAATCGAAGATGGAGAAATTTACAATGGTGCCGATGACGATGGTTCGGGAACTGTGGCGCTTCTTGAAATGGCAGAAGCTTTTCATAAAGCCAAAAAAGATGGTAACGGTCCAAAGCGTTCAATACTTTTTTTGCACGTAACTGGCGAAGAGCATGGCTTGCACGGATCGAGATTTTACGCCGAAAACCCTTTGTATCCATTGGAAAATACTGTTGCCGACATCAATATTGATATGATTGGACGTCGCGATGACTTGCACCCAAAAACCAATAATTATGTCTATGTGATTGGTTCAGACAGACTTTCGTCAGAGCTTCATACCATCACAAATGAGGTAAATGACAAGTATATTAAGATGGATTTGGATTTCAGATTTAATGCGAGAGATGAGCCTAATCGATATTATTTCCGCTCAGATCATTATAATTTTGCCAAAAACGGAATTCCATCGGTGTTTTTATTCAACGGCGTTCACGACGATTATCACAAGCCCGGAGATACTCCCGACAAAATCGAATATGACGCATTGGAAAAGCGTACACAACTTGCTTTTGTAATCGCTTGGGAATTGGCAAACAGAAAAGATCGAATTAAAGTTGATAGAGACGGAAAATAGATTTAGATGAAAAGCGTACGAAAGTGCGCTTTTTTTTTGTGCTATTTCCAAAATGATAATTATAATAACAACGATATTCTTTTTTTGGGCGAGACCTTCGCCAGAACCTTTGCGGTAACATTGAAAATTTCGTTTGGCTCAGGTCGTGCTATTCGTTCCCAATCTTTGTTGTAGCTTTTGCTCCGCAACGCCACAAAAAAGGATTTCCACTGCTATCCCTCTCGCAAGATTTCCGTTGGTATACATGACCCCGATTCCAATATTTATTTAAAAAATCACATTAATCTATAAAGTAAGGTCGCTGGCGCGAGCGTCTCGCTCGTGCCCGTCAAACAAATAAAGCATAACTATGGCTTTCGGAATATTCTTATTGAGGCCTCGGCCTGCTTCACATACAGAATGTGTACGAGCGAGACGCTCGCACTAGCGGAGTTACACTTGCAACTAGACGTTTTTAACACAAGTTGGTTTTATAATTGCATTTTAATTAATGATAATCGACTTTCATTCCCCTCCTTTCGAAGGGGTGTCCGAAGGACGGGGTAGGCTTTATAATTATGTTTGACCTTCTTATTACACTATGCAACAAAATCGTGTTTCACGTAAAATGATATTATATGGAAAATCATCTATTTAATAACAAAACAGCTGTTTCATCGCGCTCATTCCAGCCCTGATAGAAACGGATCCGAGCGAAGCGAATTGGCAAAGCAAAAAGCTGCCAAAAAATAAAATAAAAAAAATCCCAAAAACCTATATATACGAAAAAGCCTTAAGTTTCCTTAAGGCTTTTTATCAGGGTGGATGACCGGGTTCGAACCGGCGACCCTCGGTACCACAAACCGATGCTCTAACCAGCTGAGCTACAACCACCGTGTGTAATTCTGGGTGCAAATATAGAACTA
>JBBSQV010000003.1:0-68643 GCA_038243675.1 Flavobacteriales bacterium | reverse complement strand
TTAAAATTACAATACAATAATAACCCAAATTTATATGAAGAAATTCTTTGCATTTACAGCAATTGTCGCCTTGTTAGTGAGCTGTGGTCGTTCCAATGACAAAGGTGAACTGGTTGGAGTAAAAGGAAAAAAGTGGCATCCAGAGAAACCTTATGGAATGACTTTAATTCCTGGAGGCTCTTACATCATGGGAAACTCTGGGGAAGATGTGGCTGCAATAGGTGATGCCCCGACTAAAACGGTTACCGTTCGCGCATTCTATATGGACGAAACAGAAATTACAAACAGCGAATACCGCGAATTTGTGAACTGGGTACAGGATTCTATTATCAGAACGCGTCTTGCAATTTTTGCAGATGAATTAGGTCAAACTGGTGGAGAAGGTGGAAAGACAGCCAGTAGCATAGGTAGTTATGCGTTTAGTGATGCAGACCCTGAAAAAATGACGCCTTACGATAAATATATGTATGAAAGCTACTATAGCATCGGAACAGATGATGATCCATTTGCAGGTAGAAAGCTTAATAAGAAAGTGAAACTTATTACCGATACTTCAAAATATCCTGATGAGTACTATTCTGAGGTAATGGATACAATGTATCTGCCTGTAGCTGAATCTTACAATGGTCTTCGTACTATTGATGTCACAAAATTGAAGTTTCGTTATTCTTGGATGGATATTCAAGCTGCTGCTAAAGCTAAAGTCGGTAAGAGAAGTGATTTTATAAAAACTGAGGAAGTGCAGGTGTATCCTGATACAACAGTTTGGATTAGAGATTTTGCATACTCTTATAATGAGCCAATGCATAATGACTATTTCTGGCACCAAGCGTACAGTCAGTATCCAGTAGTTGGTGTTGCATGGACGCAAGCAAAAGCTTTCTGTGCGTGGAGAACGCTTAAGAAGAATGCTTATATTAGGTCTAAGAAAAAAGGGCGTAATCTTATCAATTCTTTTAGATTACCAAGTGAGGCAGAATGGGAATATGCTGCAAGAGGAGGTTTAGAATCTGCAATGTATCCTTGGGGTGGACCTTATACTAAGAATGATAGAGGTTGTTTCTTGGCAAACTTTAAACCTAATAGAGGAGATTATGCAGCAGATGGTGCATTGTATACTGTAGAAGCAAAATCATATGATGCAAACGGGTATAACTTGTATAATATGGCTGGTAACGTTGCAGAATGGACAGACTCTTCTTACGATGCAAGTTCGTACGATTATGTATCGACTATGAACCCTAATGTTGGTGACTTAAATAATCAACGAAAAGTTGTACGTGGAGGATCATGGAAGGATGTTGCGCTTATGCTAAGAGTTGGAACTCGTGACTTTGAATATGCTGATACAGCAAGAAGTTATATCGGTTTCAGAACTGTTCAGGATTATATGGGTACTCAGACAACAGGGAACACTCCAAGATAAGAACTATATTAAATCAACTATAAATTAAATCTAAACTAACCTAACACACAAAAATTATTATGGCATTATTAAGCAAAAAAGTAATGAACTTCGCTTACGGAATGGGAGCGGCAGTTGTAATCATCGGAGCACTTTTCAAATTGATGCACTGGCCTGGAGCAGGAGTTATGCTTATTGTAGGACTTGGAACTGAGGCATTCATTTTCGCATTATCTGCTTTTGATGCAGTTGATAAGGATATTGATTGGTCCATTGTTTTTCCCGAATTAGCTGGTGGAGCTATCGCAACAACTAAAAAAAGTTTAAAAGTTGAAGAGCCAGTAGAAGCACAAGGAATGCTTTCTCAAAAATTAGACAATATGCTTAAAGAAGCTAAGATTGACGGTGCACTTATGTCAAGCTTAGGTAATAGTATCAAAAACTTTGAATCTGCTGCAAAAGGAATTGCTCCAACTGTAGACTCTATTGCTTCAACTAAGAAATATAGTGAAGAACTTACAACTGCTGCTGCTCAAATGGAATCGTTGAACAGTCTTTATAAAATACAATTAGAAAGTGCTTCAAGAAACGCACAGATCAACCAAGAAGTTGCAGAGAACAATTTGAAATTGAAAGATCAAATGCAGTCTCTTACTTCAAACTTGTCTTCTTTGAACCAAGTTTATGGTGGAATGCTTTCTGCTATGGGTACTAATAGAGCAAAATAATTCTCGCCCACCTTTTTTTTAAATAACCACTCAAAAAATAATTACAAAAAATGGCCGGAGGAAAATTAACCCCTAGACAGAAGATGATTAACTTGATGTATCTTGTTTTCATCGCAATGTTAGCGCTTAACATGTCAAAAGAAGTACTATCTGCTTTTGGTATTCTTAATAATAAAATAGAAGAATCAAACACTATTACTAAAGTTCGTAACGACGCTTCTTATCAGCAATTAGTTCAGAAAGCTTCTGAGCAGCCATTGCAATACGGTGAGAAAAAAGCAAAAGTTGAGAAAATCAGAAAATTATCTGCTGACTTTAATAAGTATATAGAAGGATT
Source organism: Flavobacteriales bacterium (assembly GCA_038243675.1). Lineage (GTDB taxonomy): Bacteria > Bacteroidota > Bacteroidia > Flavobacteriales > Flavobacteriaceae > Flavobacterium. The sequence goes on along the minus strand of JBBSQV010000003.1, from coordinate 66,173 downwards.
CAAAACTGAGTTTACGAGCAAACTTGAAAGAGATGCTAACGGAAACTTACCATTCGAACAAATGGATCAAAGTAGTCAAATTGACGAAAAATGGTTTCAAGCTGAAACAACTACAAAAGACGGAAAAGAATTCTTGGATAGAATTGCAAATTACGTTTCTCAATTAAAAACTATCGGAGGAAGTGCTATCACAGCTGACGAAATGAAAAAAATTGAAAATAGATTTTCAACTAAACCAGTATTCTCTAAAACTGAAAACAAAGAAATTCAGTGGTTGGATTATAACTATAAAGGATTTCCTTTAATAGCTTCTATCACTAAATTATCTCAACTTCAAGCGGATGTTAATACTACAGAAAGTGATATTATCGCTGGGATGTTTCAATCAGATTTGATTGCTGCTGCATCTCTTACAGCTTATCAGCCAATAGTTGTGCCGGACAAAACTGTATTTTTTCAAGGAGAAGCAGTTACAGGAAAAATTATCTTAGGAAAATTTGACCCAACTTTGCAAGCTAAGTCTGTTGTATTGAATGGTCAAAACCTTAAAGCTGATGCTGGACAAGCTACCTTCTCTTTTGGAGCAGGAAATGTTGGAGAGCACCAAATGACAGGTTCATTCAACTTTGACGAAAACAATAAAGTAGTAAGCTTACCAATTAAAGGTTCTTACGTTGTAGTACCAAGACCAAAATCTGCTACTATATCTGCAGATAAAATGAATGTTGTTTACCGTGGGGTTGTAAATCCAATGACAATTTCATTCGCTGGTATTTCTGCTGACAAAGTTTCTGCAAGTGCACCTGGACTAAGTTCATCTGGAGGAGCAGGTTCTTACAAAATGAGCCCTGGAGCTGGAAACGAAGTTACAATTAACGTAACTGGAAAGTTACCTGATGGTAGTTCTGTTTCTGATAAGAAAACTTTTAGAATTAAAGGTATTCCTAGCCCTGCTGGAACTGTACGTGGAGAAATGGGAGTTGTAAAAGGTCCTAAAAACTCTCTTGAAGTTTCCTCTGTAGGCGCAAAACTTGTTGACTTTGACTTTGAAGTTGGTCTAACTGTAACTGGTTTTAACATCAAAGTAACCGGGCAGCCGACTGTTGTTGTGAGTGGAGACAAAATGAATGCGCAAGCAAAAGCAGTTATCGCTAGAGCTGGAAGAGGAGATCAAGTAACGATCTCAGAAATTAAAACTAAGTTAGTTGGAGCTGGAAACTATATGTTACCTAGGACTTCTCCAGTAATTTTTGAAATACAATAATAATTTAAGTCTGACGTTTTTATACTCAATACTTAGAATAATAAAAGATATGAATTGTAGAAATTTTTTAATGTTGGCGGTTTTGATAGCTGGAACTTCGGTTTCTTTCGCTCAATCAAATTTGCTAAACGCAAAGACGCCTGATGAAATTGGCCAGAAAACTGCCGCGCAATTAATTTCTGACAATGACAAGCCTTTACCTTACGGTTATGTCCACGACAGAGATGTGCTGATGGGAAAGACAGTTTGGGAGATTATAGATCTTGATGAGCGTATTAACTTTCCGTTGTACTATCCTGTAGACAGCTTGAATATCGGAAGTGATAGACGTTCACTTTATGATGTGCTAACAAAAGCTATCAGAGCTGGTGAGATAACTGAAGTGTATTCAGATAGCTACTTCAATACAAAAAAGACTATGAAGGACATCGAAGCTTCTTTAAGTCGTATTGACACTACAGATCCCGGTAGAGAGCAGTATAATGCTGGTCAAAGGATTGACGAACAATTTATTGTTCGTACAGACCTAGGTTCGTTTCACGTATCTGATTATAAAATAAAAGGTTTCTGGTATTTTGACAAACGTCAGAGTGAATTAAAATATAGATTGCTAGGTATTTGTCCAGTTACACCAGATGTTTACACTGTAGATAACGAAGAGCAGGATTATATCGAGCTATTCTGGGTATATTTCCCAGATGCAAGAGAGGTTTTGCATGAGAATAATGCTTTCAACGATCGCAACTCAGCAATGCCTATCACTTTTGATCACCTGTTAAACTCTCGTAGATTTAACGCAACTATTTACAAAGAAGAAAATGTATATGGTGATAGAGAGATCAAAGATTATCAAAAAGACAATGCGCAAATGCAGTTATTAGAATCAGAAAGAGTGAAAGATAAAATTCGTGATTTCGAATCTGATATGTGGAATTACTAGTAGTTTGCTAAAATAATTTTAGAAAAGCTCTTACCTTTGGTAGGAGCTTTTTTTATTAAAAATATTATGATTGACTATATAATTGTGGGTGGCGGTTTGGCGGGAATTTCTTTTGCGGAGCAGGTGAGAAATGCTGAAAAATCTTTTATAATGTTTAACGATCAATCTCAGAATTCATCTTTAATTGCAGGTGGACTTTATAATCCCGTTATTCTAAAACGCTTCAGCGGTTTAGCAAATGCTCAACAACAGTTGGACGAGATGAAAATGTTTTATGAAAATTTACCCGAGGATCTTAAAGGTAATTATGACTTTCCTCTCCCCGTCCTAAGAAAATTTTTTTCTATCGAAGAGCAAAACAACTGGTTTTCGGCTTCTGATAAACCATCCATGTCTCCATTTCTTTCGACTGATTTGGTTTCAAAAGTGTACCCAGGTATTGATTCGCCATTCGGTTATGGAAAGGTGATGCAAACAGGATTTGTAGACACTAAGAAGTTAGTGAACGAGTATCACGAATATTTAGTTGAGAATAATTGGATTCAGAATGAGTCTTTTGACTACGCTGCTTTAGTAAATAAGGAAGATTCTATTGTTTACAAAGATGTAGAAAGCAAAAATATTGTTTTTGCCGAAGGTTTTGGAATCAACAAAAATCCATATTTTAATCATCTTCCGCTTGACGGTACAAAAGGTGAGCTTTTCATTATTAAAGCTGATAACTTAGACCTAGATGTTATTGTAAATACTAGCGTTTTTATTTTACCCTTAGGGAATAACCTTTACAAAGTGGGTGCGACCTATAATTGGGAAGATAAAACAGATCTAACGACCCATGAAGGCAAAGTAGAGCTGATATCAAGAATTGACGAGATTCTGAACTGTAAATACGAAATTATTTCGCATTTGGCAGGAGTAAGACCTACTGTTAAAGATAGAAAGCCTCTTCTTGGTGCGCATCATGATTACAAAAATATGTTTGTTCTTAATGGATTAGGAACAAGAGGAGTGATGCAAGGACCTGCTTTGGCCAAAGAGTTGTTTGAGTTTATTGAAAAAGGTACCGCTCTCAAAGTAGAACACGATACAATACGAATCAAAAAGAAATCTTAGTTAGCTTCTTTACGATCTCCATCGTAATTCACAAACATATTTATATACATACTTCTTGAAAGTCGCATAATAACAGGAAATAAGATAAGAAGTGTTGCAATTATGGAAATAAACGCAACTTTTAAGCTTTCGCTAAAATAATAAGCCACAATAAAAGCGGCAACTCCTACTGCGACATTTAATCCATAGCTAACATACATTGCTCCAAAGAAAAATCCTGGTTCAATGTGATATTTAAATCCACAATGAGAACATTTTTCGTTCATTTTGAGCGAATTTTGTACGTGCAGCAAATTTGGGTCGGAATACATACTCTCATTTTGACATTTGGGACAAGTTCCTGTTAAAATGCTATATAATTTGGATCCTTTTTTTAACATTTGCAAAAATTATTTAATTGTGTATTTGACTAGTACAAAAGTACGAATGTTAAAATACATAAATCCTATCATAATGCTAAATATACATAATTTGTCTGTGTCTTTTGGAGGCACATATTTGTTTGAAGAAGTAACTTTCCGCTTAGGTGCAGGGGACCGTGTTGGTCTTGTAGGTAAGAATGGTGCTGGAAAATCTACTATGCTTAAAATTCTGGCTCGTGATTTTTTACCTGATAGTGGAAGCATTGCTTCTGAAAAAGAAATTAGGTTAGGGTTTCTTCGTCAAGATATCGATTTTGAACAAGGTCGCACAGTATTGGAAGAAGCGTATCAAGCTTTCACTGATATTAAAGAGACTGAAAAAAAACTTGAAGAGTTAAATCATCAATTGGTAACTCGCACAGATTATGAAAGTGAAGAGTACAGTAAAATAATTGAAGATCTTTCTGATTATACGCATCGATTTGAAGTTCTTGGAGGTTATAATTATGTTGGAGATACTGAGAAAATTCTTTTAGGACTTGGTTTTAAAAGAGAAGTATTTGATAATCTTACCGAAACTTTTTCTGGTGGTTGGAGAATGCGCATAGAACTTGCAAAACTGCTTTTGCAATCAAACGATGTATTGCTATTGGATGAGCCTACGAATCACTTGGATATCGAGAGTATCATTTGGTTAGAAAGTTTTTTAAGAAATTATCCGGGCGTTGTGGTGATTGTTTCGCACGATAGAATGTTTCTTGACAACGTTACGAATAGAACAATCGAAATTTCTTTAGGGAAAGCATACGATTTTAATAAACCCTATTCTCAATATTTAGAACTTCGTCACGAGATTCGCGAAAAGCAATTGGCTACGCAAAAGAATCAGGCTAAGAAAATAGAGGAGACTGAAAAGTTGATTGAGAAATTCCGTGCAAAAGCTAGTAAAGCTTCAATGGCGCAGTCTTTAATCAAAAAACTTGATAAGGTTGAACGAATAGAAGTTGATGAAGATGATAATTCAGTTATGAATATTTCGTTTCCAATTTCAAAAATGCCAGGAAAAGTAGTAATTGAAGCTGACAAAGTAACGAAAAGCTACGGCGACAAGACGATTTTGAAAGACATTTCACTGCTAGTAGAACGTGGTAGTAAGATTGCTTTTGTTGGTCAGAATGGTCAAGGGAAATCAACTTTTATTAAAGCGATTGTTGATGAATTTGAATATCAAGGAAGTATCAAATTAGGACATAATGTTCAAGTTGGATATTTCGCACAAAATCAGGCAGAATATCTTGATGGCGAAATTACCTTGCTGCAAACAATGGAAGATGCTGCAACAGATACTAACAGATCAAAAGTGCGCGATATGCTGGGATCATTCCTTTTTAGAGGAGATGATGTAGAAAAAAAGGTGAAAGTCCTTTCAGGAGGCGAAAGAAACCGTTTGGCGCTGTGTAAATTATTGCTCCAACCCATAAATGTGTTGCTGATGGATGAGCCTACGAATCACTTGGATATAAAATCTAAGAATGTTTTGAAAACGGCACTTCAAAAGTATGAAGGTACTTTGCTTCTTGTTTCTCACGATAGAGATTTCCTTCAAGGAATGTCTAATATTGTTTATGAATTTAAAGATCAGAAGATACACGAATATTTAGGCGACATCAACTATTTCTTAGAACAACGCAATCTTGAAAATATGCGTGAAGTTGAGAAGAAAGATGTTGCCAAAAAAGAAGTTGTAAAGGATAGCAATAAAGCTTCATACGAAGAGCAGAAGAAAAATAAAACTCTTTATAATAGATTGAATAAGATTGAATCTCAAATCAAGCAACTTGAAATAAATATTCAGGGAGACGATAAGTTATTAGCCTCAAATTACGATAAGCATATTGAAGATGCTAGTTTCTTTTCGGCATATAATAAAAAGAAAGCAGAATTAGACCAACTTTTATTGGATTGGGAAGATGCGCAGATGAACATCGAAAAAGCAACAAATTAATCAACGATAAGGCCAATACTTTTTGAATGTGCAATTGCTTCGGCACTGTTTTTAAAATATAAAGTGGAGACATCTAGAGAGTTTATATTTTCTAATGTCTTCACTACTTTTTCTTTCTTATCCTTTCCAGTTTGTCTAATGTACACCGCTATTACGTTTACTGGAAATATCTTGCAAATAGCTTCGTATAAGAAAACATCTTCTTGCGAATCATCCCCCAACAATGTATAATTAAGATGCGGATAGAATTCTAATATATGTTTTACTTTTTCAAATTTATGATTGTGATTTCCCCTTCCTGTCAGAAAGAAATCCATTAAACTAGTTTTAATATCTTTGAGCAACATAACCGCTCTCGGTAAATGATGAATCTTTGTAAATTCGACAATAAATCGGTAAAGATTCCATTCACTACTACTTACGTAAAAAAAAGCATTTTCGCCAGCACCATTTTCTCTTCCCGAATTACTTAAGGCTTGATAATGTGCCACTACATCTGCAAAAATCTTTCGATCATTTACATTTCGGAATAGTAAAATATACATTTTCTTGAATATATTTCGAGTGTGGGAAACCAAAAATGTATCATCTATATCAGATATAAATCCTAGATTTCCTTCGTGTGGACGGACGTAACTTCCTTTTTCTGTTATTTCTTTTTTATCGTGCATTATACTAACTCGATAGCTATTCCAACCAAATTCTAAATTATTTTTTAACGGAATGCAAAATTTAAAATATCCGTCATCCAGAGCCTTCGTGTGAATTTTCTTGCCATCGTGGTGCAGGAAAACGTCAGCATTTGCCCTCGTTTTTATTCGAAACATTCTAATGATGTTCTTAGCATTACCAAAACTTTTCTTCTGGAAATCATACTCTTCTTTTGTGCTGGGACAAAAAACATGACCCATTACCACTAACTCCTGATCATTGGCGTAACCGCGATATAATTTTAAAAGTGGCTTCATTAGAAAATTCTTTTATATTTGGAGTACAAATTATAAAGAAAACTTTAATAACCCGCAAATGCAGTCCGAAAATAATATTTTGATGATCGTAAATCCAATTTCAGGTGATTTGGACAAGGCGGAATTTGTTGAGGCAGTTACCCTTTATTGTAAAACGAACGAATTGGTGCTTACTACCTTTTTTACGACCGCTCATGAGGATGCCACAGAATTAACTCGATTATATCAAAAATATAAACCATACAGAATAATTGTTATTGGTGGAGACGGTACCATTAAATTTGTGGCAGATACTTTACAAAATGAAGATGTAATTTTCGGGATTATACCAGCTGGCTCAGCCAATGGATTATCTGTTGATCTTAACTTTTCACGAATTTTAAGTGATAATATAATTGTAGCTTTCGAAAATGCACCAATCGAAATAGATATGGTTTGTATTAATGGCCATAAAAGCCTCCACTTGAGTGATCTTGGTCTTAACGCCGAACTTATTAAGAATTATCAAAATAGCGGATTAAGAGGCAAAGTGGGTTATATATTACAATCTATAAATACATTAACTGACGAAGAACTGCCATTTAATGCGGTAATTACAACTCCAGAAGGTATTATAGAGGTCAATAGCAAAATGATTGTTGTTGCAAATTCCCAGAAGTACGGGACAGGTGTAGTAATTAATCCCATCGGAAGACTAAATGATGGGAAATTCGAAATTGTAATTATAAAGAATTTAAATTTTGTAGTGTTCTCAAAAATTGTTTTTGGGAATATGCCATTAGAATCTGAGGAAGATGTGCTGATAATTTCTACGAGTTCAGCTACAATTGATACTGATGTGCCTGTACATTTTCAGATAGACGGTGAATATTATGGACTTACAAATTCTATTAAAGTAGAAATTTTAGAAAAAAACTTTAAACTTGCTGTTCCAAAGCATCAACTTTAAATGGATTTCGGACTTTCCAATCTGATTTGGGTTCTACAAACCTGAAAATCTTTGCAATAAACGTATTTATCAGTGGATTAGAATGCTTTATAAAACCGAATAATTTAACTGGTTTTGCGCCAGCACTACTCTTAATTTCCAAAGCTGTTCGGCCAAAAGCGATGCTTTTAAAATTTTTAGATGCAGCATAACCAATAATATCATATAGCATATTTAAATATAGAAGCCTGTTTTTCTGCTCCGTCGAATCGTACCCTAAAAAGTAAGGTTCAAGTATATTTCCGTTTTTTACAACTGTATTAAAACCAATTAATTTTTCACTTATAAAGTAAGCATACACTTGAAAATCGGGACCTAATTTCTTTTTCATAATTTCAAAATGATCTAATGGCAAATGAAAAGTATTGAAAGATGCATTTGAAACGGTCGTTGTATAAAGCTCAGATAAGCGATGCTGAAGTTGATTTATTTCTATAACCGATAGTTGATGTTTTACTATTCCTATAGACTTTTTTCGAGCACGTTTGTATTGATCTCTGTATTTTTTTGACAATGAATTCACATAATCTGATTCGCTTTTTACTGAAGCGGGAAGTTGGAAAATCATTGTAGGTTGTATAGAAAATTTATAATATTTCTTGGATATGTAATTCTCAATTTTCTGACTTTCCAAAAGATCAAAATCTTTCCAAACGGTGATATGAATTTTCTTTCCAACAGATTTTAATTGTCTCTTTACAGCTTCAGCGGCATCATTCAACAATTTGTATTTTATGCCTAAAGAAATTTTCGATGAAAATCGAAATGCATTCTGCCCGCTCATCATATTATTGCCAATAAATAAGATAGAAGAAGCGAATGTGTTAAGAGCCCAAGAAGAAACTATCGCTTTAATGGTTGAATTGCTTACTTTAAAAGCAGAAATGTTTTTTAAATTTATGTACTGAAACAATGCAATTCCTATTAAATCTGAATCATGGAAATATTCAACATAATAATTCTGCACATTATTAGGGGTGCTTTCTTCCAATGCGGTCAAAAAAACTTTTCTCAGAAAAATACTGTCTTCAGAAAAGGAGTCCCAACTTTCATGAAGTTCTATAATTGATGTTTTTATTTTGAATGTATTATCAGACAATATCTTGCTATAATAAATTTATAATTCTAGAAATATGTTAGAAAAATAACGGTCAAAATTCGAACCAAAGATTTTCATAATGCCGTATCTAGCCCATTTTCGCTAAATTGTATAAAGTTTGAACTTTTATTTATAAACTGATATTAGAATAATTTAATAACTTTATAAGTCATCAAAACTCCCCAATTATGACAGCATTTTACAAAAAAAGGCAAATTGTGGAAAGAAGAAGTCATGAAAAATTGCTGCAGCAAGAATTAGAATTGAAGATGCACAAAACTTCAGATTCCTTTTCTGAAATTAAAGATCCACTAAACCTACAAATTAGCAATTTGCTAAAAACCAATTTATCATTACTAAAATTTTTCGACATAAGTAATTCGATGATGTTTTAAATAAAATATAATTAAATAAATAAACCATGAGCAAAGACGAAAACCAAAAAGATCAACCATCAAAAGGGGAGAAATTAAACGAAAATCCACCTAGAGAAGACGGTCCTAACACCGAGAAATATCTTGAACTTGAGCAACCGGGAGTTACTTATTCAGATGAAGGAAATCCTGTTTCAAATTCAGATCAATTTGAAAATGAAAACGAGCAGCTAGAGCCAGGAACTTATAAAAATAATAACGACAGCAGAAATTCTGACGCTTTCAATCAGGATGAGTACATATTGAACACCAACATCGATTTGGATGAGGATCAAAACACTTCAATTTCGAATGATGACAAGGAGTAGGTAGCTCGTCAATTAATTACAGCCCCCAAATAGCTTTTAACTTTTGGGGGCTTACTTATTACAATTTACCAATTGCAGCTTTTAAGTCATTTTTATAATCAAAAAAGTCAGCCCACAAATCGCCTTTGTCTGCAATTCTCTTATCAATAGTTATTAAATTAAAGGCTGTCAAATCGAGTTTATTATTTACTTCAGACCATTCTAATGGCGTGCTCACGCCTGCGTGCTCTCTTGGTCTAACAGAATAAACGCTCGCCATCGTTTTACCTTTGGCGTTTTGTAAATAATCTAAATAGATTTTCCCTTTCCGTTTCGATGGACTTCGCTCGAGACTGGTAATTTCAGGTAAAGCACGATTGACCATCTGACTTAAAATATGGCAGATATTCTGCGTTTGTTTATAAGTATACTCAGCGGTTACAGGAATATAAATGTGCAGACCTTTTCCACCAGAAGTTTTGACATAGCTTTTTAGATCCATTTTGTCCAGAATTTCCTTTACCTTCAAAGCAGTTGTTACCAAATTATCAATTGAAGTATCAACTGGATCTAAGTCAAATACCATATAATCGGGATTGTTGATGCTTCCCACACGACTACTCCAGGGATTCATCTCGATGCTTCCCCAGTTGGCAAGAAATAAAAGAGTGTCCTTGTCTTGGCAAAACAAATAGGTAATTGACTCCTCAGTAGATTTTGATTTTATTTTACGTGTAACGATCCAATCAGGAGTAAGTCCGGCAACATTTTTCTGAAAGAAGCCATCGTTTTTAATGCCGTCGGGATTTCTTCTAAGAGATTCTGGGCGGTCAACCAAAAAAGGTAATATAAAATCCGCAACTCTGTTATAGTATTGCACAACATCACCTTTCGTAAGTTTTAATTTTGGCCAAAACAGTTTGTCTAGGTTGGTAAAAGCAACTTTATCATTCTCTAATATATCGTTAGATTTCGAATTTAATGTGACATTTTCTTTATTGGCAGATATATTTTCAAGCAATACTTTTTTAGCATCTTTGTCTGTTTTTAGACCCAGAAAAACGGGATGACGCATCGATCCATCTGCTGTCCATTCCATGAATTTAATTTGTGCAACTAGAGAGGGAGTAACCCAATGCGAATCTTTTAATTTTGGCTCTTTTTCAAACGGACTTGTTTTCCTCTCTAGTCGTTTTAATTTTTTTTCAAGATCTAATAAAGTTTCCTCGTCAAAACCTGTTCCGACTTTTCCAGCATACATAAGCTTATTATCTTTATAATAACCACAGATTATAGCGCCAATTCCTGTTCGGCTGCCTTGAGGTGAAGTGTATCCGCCGATTACCATTTCTTGTTGAAGTGTAGTTTTGATTTTCAACCAATCTTTGCTGCGTTTACCATCGTGATATTTGGAAGTTGCTTTCTTGGCAATAATTCCTTCAAGCTTATTTTTTTCCGCTTTCGCGAAAAATTCGATGCCATCATTTTCTATATGTTCAGAATAATAGACGTTTTTTAGCGTGGGTAGAATGCTTTTAAGAATTTTTTTTCTGGTAAGAAGGTGCAGATCTCTCAAATCATATCCATTAAAGTAGAGGATATCGAAAACATAATATCTTAGTTCACCCTTGCTGCGATCCTTATCATGATTTTGCAGCCATTGGAAATTATCTCGACCTTTGCTATCTTGAATGACCACTTCGCCATCGAGAATAAGATTGTCTTTTAGACTGTTCAATGGTTTTATAAGCTCTTGAAATTTGTGATCAAAGGAATTTGCATTTCGTGAGACTAGGTGACAATCATCATTTTGTATATGTGCAAGAGTACGATAACCGTCGTATTTTGTTTCCAATATCCAGTTGTCGTCGTCAAAGGCTTTGTCAGTTAGGGTTGCAAGTTGTGGAGACCAATCAGTCGGGAATTCTTTAAGTTTTTTTGCACCAGCTAGATCCTCTGCAGAAAATCCGCTAGTATCCTTATCTTTTTTAGCTACTTTTTTTTTTGAAGAGTTTTTTCCTCTTCTTTATCATCAGCATCTTTTTTATGTTCACCTCCTGAAACCCATTCAATATCTGACTTCGAAATCTGATCCATAGTTCTATCTGAAAGTACAGACTTTGCAGTAAATTCCTTTTTTTTGCTTTCAGAATCAGATTTGTTCTTCATTAGCAACCAATTTTTTTCATCGCCTTTCATTTTAACCATATGCCATGCACCCTTAAGCTTCTTTCCTTGCAAAATGATTTTGATAGAACCGTCTTCAAGCTGTTTCTGCATTAAAGAATCATCTTTAGTTACATCATCATTATTTTCTGCGTGATAGGTACCAGTGTCCCAAACCATTACAGTTCCACCACCATATTCTCCTTCTGGGATTGTACCTTCAAAGTTTATGTAATCCATTGGGTGATTTTCCACATGGACAGCTAGCCTTCTATCCGAAGGATCAGCCGAAGGTCCTTTTGGCACAGCCCAACTTGCTAAAACGCCATCGACTTCCAATCGAAAATCATAATGAAGATGTGAAGCTGCGTGTTTCTGAACTACGAAGCGGAGTGCTCCATCAGATTTTTTAGATTCGCCTTTTGGTTCTTTGGTTTTTGTAAAGTCACGCTTTTCATTGTATTTTTCTAAATCCATAATCTTAATTTTTAATAGTATCAAGACTAGCTTTTAGTAATGCTAGAAGATCATCAGCACCTTCTTCTTTTTCCTCAGGAGCAGGAGCTTTTTTACTTTTGGTTTCTTTCTTGGCAGGTTTTGCATTAGCTTTTTTCTTTATTATTGCTAATAAATCCTCTTTGTAAGTATCTTTATATTTTTCTGGCTCAAATTTTTCCGTAAGTTGCTCAATGATTGAAAGTGCCATATCGACCTCTTTTTTTTCTAGTTTGACCGTTTTGGGAATTCTTGCCTCAAAAGGATCTCGTAAATCTTGATCAAATCTAATTTGTATTAAAAGGATTGCATCGTTTTCGACTTTTAAAATTCCTAAGTGTGGAGCGGTGCGAAGAACAAATTTGGCTAAGCCAACTTTTCCTGATTTTTTAAGAGCTTCGCGTAGTAGTGCGTAGGTTTTTGTAGCTTCTTTTGCAGGTTCAACGATATATGGTTTTTCGAGATATTGTGCAGCAATTTCCTCCTCAAGAACAAATTCGAAAATATCTATGGTCTGTGTTTTTTCTGGAGTTATTTTTTCAAAGTCTGCTTTGTCTAGAATAACATAATCACCATTTTCTTTTTTATAGCCTTTTGCGATTTCGTCCCAGGGAACTTCTTTTCCGTCAGCTTTGCAAACTCGAACATATTGAATAGCGCATTGGTCTTTTTTGCGAATCATATCTAAGTCGACTCTGTGAGTCACAGATCCGCTATACAAACGTACGGGTATGTTTACCAAACCAAAACTAATTCCGCCTTTCCACAATGCTTTCATCTTTGTAAACTTTAAATATTTTTAATTTTATCGCAAAAAAAAGATGATAAGAAACCCCTACATTTCTCATCATCTTAAAGAATTCTATTATTTTCGAAACAAAATTTATGCCTCATCAATAATTAATAAAAGTAGAGAACAACTTGATCAAACATTTATAGAATTTTTTGAATCATTTATATAACAATTATTTTTATTTAGAAAGGATAACCGATCGCTAGGTTGAATACTAAATTCTCTTTTCTCCAATGCCCATCTCCAAAGCTAATTTTATCAAACACCCATCTTTGTCCTTCCGGCAAATAAGGTTTTCTCAATGGAAATGCTAAATCTGTTCGAAGTATTAAAAACGATAAATCAAATCGCAATCCAACCCCTGTTCCAACGGCGAGCTGCTTCATAAAATCCTTTGTAATTTCTGCACCAGGTTTATTTTCATCTTTATTCAGTAGCCAAATATTTCCCGCATCTACGAAGACTGCTCCATGAACAACACTAAATAGTTTAGCACGATATTCTGTATTTAATTCCAACTTCAGATCACCAGATTGATCAGGTAGGAACGGACTATCGTCTTTATTAGGATCAAATATACCCGGGCCAATTGATCTTGCTCTAAAAGCTCGAATACTGTTCGTACCTCCATTAAAGAACTGCCTGATAAATGGTAGTTCGCTCGAATTGCCATAAGCATAACCAGCTCCCACCATCACTCTACTTACTAGCTGAGAGTTGTTTCCTAGCTTCATATAATGTCTAACATCACTATCTACTTTTACAAATTGACTAAAAGGTACTCCAAAAACTGTTGTTGTATCACCTTTTTTTATATTGGATCCAGAAATCAAACCAGCAATGTTTCCAGCAAGTTCCAGTCCACCTTTATAATAGAAAGTGTGTTTCTTTCTTTTCTCCATTGTATTTGTGTAGGTGTATGAGTAAGTAGGTCCAAATATTAGTTGTTTTTCAATTACTTTCAGAAGTCCAGGAATTGAATCGGTTTGCCTCATATATAATTCTGAAACATTTGTAGGACTTACGTAATTTATGTCCATTACATGCAACTCATGTTCTTTGCGGATATTTTCTTTCCATTGATATCCAAATGAACCTTTGAAAGAGTTAAGTGAATATAACTTCTGTCTATTTTGGTACTCATAACCCAAAGTTGCTTTCGTCCTAGGCACAAAACCACTGGAAGATCTTATGGTGAAAGGTGAAATGAATCTAGGCCAAACTAAATTTGCTTCACCACCAATTCTGTAAACATTATAGCCTTTATTCTGCCCGGAAACCTGCATTTCAAGTCCACCAGAAGCGGAAATAGTTAAAAGCTCAGCACCTCTAAAAGTATTTCGGTTACTCCAATTTACATTTAATTCTGTACCAGCATAATTAGCTGAATTTGTTTTCCCCAGAACTTCAGCTCTAATAGATTTTTTTGGTAGTAGAGTCAAATAATAGTATGTGTCTAGCAAATGTTCTTCGGAATCGACAAGCTTGAATTCGTTTTTCACAAATTTGAAAGTTCCCATATTCACAAGTCTATTTAATGACAAATTATGGTCTCTTCTATTATAAATATCTCCCTTTTTAAAGTAAAGAGTTCTGTCAAAAATTCTTGGATCAAATGTCTTTGCAGAATCGATTATCGTGAAATCGTTATGTACAATTATATCCGATTCTCTGTCCTTTACTGTATCATTTAACAAAGTATAATTGGGATATACAATGACGTCATTAATCTTGTATATATTAGTAGCATTTGCAGGTGTCTCTTCTTTGATTGCTAAGTTGATGTCAACCTGATATTTTCCAACTGTACTGTCAACTTTAGCGATAATATAATCAGGATTAAAGTAATAGAAACCGCGCTGCTTCAAACGGTCATTGATTCGTTCTCTCTCAGCTTTTATGTTTTCAAGATTATAAGGCTGATCATTTTTTAAAATCGAACCTCTTTTTGTTTTTCTAATAGCTGCAGCTAATGCTGTAGAATCTTGCGGGAAATTAATTTCACGTATTTTGTACTGCATCCGCGGACTCACTGTATATTCAGCAGTAGCTTTTTTTCCATGTCTTGTAGAATCAGAAGAAGTTCTTGCTTTAAAATACCCTCTATTCTCAACATTGCTTTGCAACACATCTGAATTATATTCCAGATCTACATCGCTAAAAAGGACGGGCGCTTCACCTACTTTATTGCGCAGCCAATATCGAATTCCTTTTTCCTTTTTAGGCTCACCAGCAAGATTGTATATAAGTAGTTTTGGACGCAAGCCCAATATTGATGAGTTCGGTTTTGGTCTTAACAATGTTTTTAAATCATTCTGGAGTGCTTTTCGTTGACTTTTTTTTATAATACTGTCTTCAACTCTTACTTTTCCGCCAACATATAGTAATTCGCCTTCAGGAAGGTATTTTGTATTACTGCACGAAGCCACAATGAGAGCAATCGAAATTAGACAGTATGGTATATAACTACTCTTCATTTTTTTTCTCTTTTTCTTCTTTAAAATCTTCCTTCTTTTTCGCTTCTTCTCGTGCCTTCTGTTGTTCTTTACGGTCTTTTTCTCGCTGCAAGAGTTCTTTTTCCTCTTTTGATTTATGGAAAAGTTCTCTAAATTTATTATAATCCATTGTCACTACAAATGCAACTCCGGTTTCTATTACCTGACCTTGAAGAGCCATCTGATATTCGTTTTTACGGTACGCACGCACTTTATATCTTCCATCAGAAGTAAGACTGTACGCTGCAGACAGATCCCCTGCGATATTATTTGCTTCCTGATTTTTATGTTCTTCACCTTCCAAGCCAAATGAACTTCCTACAGTGACTGTTAGACGATCATTAAGTAACTGCTTAGAAAGATTAACGTTCAGATCTGTTCTATTCTCCATCTGCCCAGAGCTGTAATCTTCGGTAGAATCTAAATCAAAGTCAAGTTGAACACCTTTGATTAAATCTCCAGCAAGATCATTTAGTTGTTGCGATAATATTTTACTTACAGATTGTCTTGCAAAAGATTCTGCACTAGCACCACCTGCTTCACTTGAAAAAGGATTTTCACCTATAAATCTGTTTAATAGCAATAACGCAAAAACTTGTTTGTTCAGTTCAGATGGTTGTTGCCTTAATTGCTCTAGTTTGTTTTGTGATGCAGTTACGATATCGCTAGCAACATTATAATTACCTGAAGGCAGTAAAATATCAAAACTAATTTCTGGTTTTAATAATTCACCTTTCATTTTAAGTAGAGTTTGAAATGGAATTTTCTGTTTGTACATATTACGAACCCCCGCACTTGTAGCTCCCAGCTGATCACCTAATAAATCGATTGGTGCAGTTTCAACTTCATAAATAGCAGTAATATCAATATTTGCACTTGTCGGTTCACCATTCCAGATTAAGTAACTTCCTGGTTTTATATCAAATTTTCTACGAATAAGATTAAATGACATTTCATAAGCTCCCTCTGTAACTTCGTATTTTCCTGTCAAATTTGTTTTTCCCGAAGGATCGATTCCACCACTTAGTTCAGCTTCACCTTGAAGTTTTAAGAAGTCACCATTTCCTTTGTCTATAATTAGCGAAAGCTCTGCCTCTTTAACAATACTAATATTTACTGCGACGTCCATACCTAAAAGTTCACTACTATTTACAGCAGATTTCATATCTTCTGTTTGTTGAAGCATTGCGTTCTCCTGATCTACAAATTCGACAATACCTTCTCTATATGCAATTCCAGGATCAGATTGTGGCAGTACAACAGTAAATTTGGTATCCTCATTTATTTTTAAGTCTCCACTAATAATAGGACTTTCAATAGAGCCTTTTACTACTAAATCCATATCGATAAATAAATCGCCATAAAACAAATCGTTGTCCTTTGCTTCTGAATTTATAGCTCTAAAGTTTTCAGATTTTACAGTAAGATCAAACTTATAATCTATAAAGTCTGTCGTTAGAACTTTTCCATTTACAACTAAATCATTATCTTTTTCATCATAAATTGAGAATTTATCGAAGAAAATACCTTCATTATTCACAACAATTTTCTCATCGATATTCTTAAAAAAAGAATTTAATTGAGTTACTCTCATCGCAACATCATTAAAATTCAAATCTCCATTTACAGATGGTTTATCGGAAGTTCCGGTTATTTTGAATTTTCCAGAAAGATATCCGCTTGCGTCGGTAATAGCGCCCATACTAAAACCTTGAGCACTCTTCATTTGGAATTTATCCATATCTAAATCAAGGTTTACTGCTCCAGATTTAATGCCGTAAGTACCTTTTAAAACAACCTGATTGTCATTTCCAGTGATTCCAATATTTGCGGCCAAGGCTTCTGGACCTTTACTTTCTACCTGAATTTTTATTGTTCCTACTGGCTCTTCTCTAAATGCAAAATCGTCAATTGATAAGTCCGAAGTGAATGTTGGTTTACCAGTAAGGTCGTTTACAACCGCATCTCCATTAATGGTACCGCTCATCAAAACTTTATCCTTTTTGATGATATTTAATATAGTTGCAATTTCAAAGTTTGTAAAATCTACTTTAAGCGGTGCGTTTTTCTGCGTTCCTTGAGATTGTACTTTCAAAACGTTTCCTTCGTGACTTAATTCAAATTGATCTGCAATAATTCCGTCAGGACCAATTTTTATAATATTTTCAGGATTCACTTTCCAAGCCTCATAATTTAAGAGTAAATGATCTGCATCAAGACGAATTTCTGTTGTCCCTTTAACTTGTTTTACATTTCCTCCAATTACATATAAATCATCTTTCTTTTTATCACGCATATGTAAATCATACGTCAATGTATTGTCCTTAACATCCCCTGTCAAACTTGTATAAGGAAGACGGAATTGATCATTCATAATTTCATCGATGTTCAAAGAATAAACTAAAGCATCATCTTTCGTTTCAACTAAAAGCGTTCCGCCAGCAATAGTGTTTTTACCGTAAACTAATCTTGGAATGCTACCATTTATATTAATTGAGTCGTTAACGCTCGTATAACTTCCCTTAATATTAATAGGCTCAAGACCTGTGAGCGCTGGAATTAACTGCTTAATAACTGGATCATTGTCAATGTAAATATTGAAAGCCAATTGCTGATCTGCAGTTTCTTTCTTCGGCTGTTCAGTAGTATCGTAATAGTGAGAAATTGTGTTTTGCAGCGCTGTTGGCAATTGTGACAATTTATATTTTCCTTTAAAATCAGCTTTCATAAATTGAGATCTGATTATTAAAGAAGTGGTGTCAACAGTTGTCACCGCTACAATACTTATCGAATCTAATATGATCGGCTCTTTGTCCTGAAGAATCTGAATTTTATTCAGTCCAATCGTACCATTCAACATATCAGGATCGGCATTTGCAATATCAGCATCAATTTCTCCTCGTAGCTTCATTGGTCCAGCGTGAAGATTTAGCTTTTGCAAATCGGCAATGTCAAGATTTAATTTCATCTTAACTTCAGGATATTTACCGTCAAATTTTCCATCTGCAACAAGATCAAAATCTAAATTGGGGTCAGACATTCCTGCTGTAACATCAAATAATCCACTTCTGATTTTTCCGTCAAGTTTCAAATCTTTGTATGCGTATCCATTAAATTCGGCTTTCGCCAAAAGAGCTTTCACCGTCGCATTAGCAGTCTTGGGATTTAAACCGGTTCCTTTAACATCGGCATTGACCGAAATTCTTCCTAAAGAATCATTTTTAATTAATCTCCCAACATCAAAGTTGAGAAGAGACACTTTCATATCATACTTCTCACGATCCTTCTGACGTTGGTCAAAAAATCCTATGGCTTTCGCACTTCCAAAACTTGACTTTAAAACAATATCAGTTTTAAAATTATTGATAGCACCATTAAATTTTCCTTTCAAAGCAATTTGCTGAGGAATCTCAATTGTGTTAGGAATAGTGCCTTTCGGCAAAAACGCATAAATGTCTTTTGATGTTGATTTTAAATCTTGAATAGTAATGTCAAAATACGCTTTATTCATATCAGGAAGCCCCGTAATTCGTCCACTTGCCGCGAGTCGTGTAGAGCCAATCCCGCTGATTTCAAAATATGGAAAGGATAAATCGTTCACCTTTCCTTTCAATTCCGCATTTAATAGTAAAACCGCGTTCGGATTACTTGCAAAAGGATTTGTGTTGCTAAGTTGAGGTGCTAAAATCAAAATATCCGAAAATGCTATTTTACTATCATTGAGAGATGCATCAAGAGCCATTTGCCCTAACTCGTCTCCAATTGTTGAAATGTCATTGTAGGAAACTTCAATTCTATCTTTCAATAAAGTCTTAGGTGTCTTTAGATATAAATCTTTTAGATATGCTTTTTTCGGCCCGTAAAAAAACTCAGTACTAAGTTTTTCGATATTTAGGCCGCTCTTTTCTTGGACTGTGAGTGAAGCGATTTTTCCGCTGATTTCCTCACTGCTATATACAATATCTTTTGCTTTAAAATTAAAGTCTTTTAAATCTAAATGTGCGTAGTCAATACCCCTTGCTGATTTAGCTTTCTTTTCGTCGTCAAATTTAAAGTCCGTTTTTGTAACAGCAGCATTTTTCAATTTCACCTTCCAACCTTCTTGCTTTATAGAAGTTGTATCAGCATCAGGAGTTTTTATTTTTTGATCAAATTTCCCTAGTAAAAGTTGTCCTTTAAGTTCGTGCAATTGGAAATCCTCAAAATCTAAAAGTTGTTTATTAAGGTCAATCTCATTTACTTTTATCGAAAGTTCTTTAAGTTTAATGCCAGTATCAAGATGTGTACTTACATTGTCGTAACCCACGTCAACGTTTGTAAGTTTAATTGTACCAAGTTTTAAATTAAAATCAGGTCTTTTAGAAATAGTATCTGCAACTTGTACCGAAGTCTCGGCAACACGTTCAACTGCACTTTGATCCAACATCAATTTTAGTCCGTCAAGATTGATATGAGGAATATCAAACTTCATATTGTCTAAATCAAATTTGTTAAATTTTGTATCAAAATGAACCAGTTTAACTGCAATGTCATTTTTACTGGTGGCATCGTCAAAGTGAAACTTTACATTGTCCAATTTTACTTTGCTCACAGATATTTTCATCGAATTTGCATTTGGATCTTTCGGTTCATTGCTCGCAAAAGCTTTCACGATATAGTCAAAGTTGAAAACTGAATCTTTAGTCTTACTAATTTTTGCGACAGCGTCTTTAAGTTCAAAATTGCTGATCTCAACTTCACTGCTTAACAATTTAAAAATACTGATGTCCACCGCAATCTTGCCTGCAGAAACCAGAGTATCCTTACTTTGATCTTCAAGGTATAGTCCTTTTAAAACCACCTCCTTGGGGAAACTAATTGAAATGTAATCAAGTCGAACGGGAGTTTTTATTTTGTCTTGCAAGAATGTAACTGCCTTATTTTTAGCAAATTCTTGCACAGGAGGCAGCTGAATTAGTACGGCAAGTAAAATTAGCAAAGCAAAAATTCCTCCAACAATCCATAGAATTATCTTGAGTCCTTTGCGCACGTAGGGGTGTAATTTTTTTGTCATATTATTGTAGCGAATTCCCAATATAAATTTCGAAAGTTGAGAAAATCAGTCAAGGCCAAAGATGAGAAATTTCAATATCATTCATTTATATAATTCAAATTTAATATTGTAGGATTTTATAACAGTTTTGTTAAACAGCAGCAGCCAAACTCGATGCTCTCTGTGATTACAACAAGTATTCTTTACGATATTTTAATTTAAAAAAATTTAGAATTCTATTTTTTATAATATATTTGAAGTCAAACAATTAGAAAAGATTAAATGAAACAATTGAAAAATAATAGACTGTCCGCAAATAATTACAAAGCATTTTTTGCAATTCTTATGGCTTTCTTAATAGTTTCGTGCAGTTCAACTGATGATGATTACACTGTCGTGCCTCAAATGTCGGTCAACATTGGTAATTTGCCTCACGAAAAGCTTAGTGATTATAACTTTTTTAAAGGTGAGTTAAAACTGCAGAATCCATCAGATGAGCTACTGCCATTTGCGCTTATATCGACACTTTTTACAGATTATGCGCAGAAGAAGCGATTTGTATATATGCCAAATAATAGCAAGGCTAATTATGTTTCAGACGACGAATCACTGAATTTTCCAGTAGGGGCCGCGATAGTAAAAACTTTTTATTATGATCAGGTGTTGCCATCAAATACCGCTCGTATCATCGAAACTCGGGTGATGATCAAGAGATCTACAGGATGGACTTTTGCCGAATATGTGTGGAATGATCAGCAAACTGAAGCTTATTTACTACAAGGTGGTAGTACAACCGCTGTGAGTTTTAAACATAATGGCGTGACTCAAAACATCAATTACGAAATTCCGTCGGAGGCACAGTGTGCAACTTGCCATAATTCTGGCGAGCAACCTTTGCCGATAGGGACGAAACCGCAGAGCTTAGACAATCTTTACACGTATGCAGATGGTTCAAAAAATCAGTTAGCAAAGTGGATTGAAAAAGGGTTTCTAACTGCTAATTTACCTGCAACTATAAATTCGGTGGTAGATTACAACGATACTTCCAAAGATTTAAATTTGCGTGCGAGATCCTATTTTGACATTAATTGTGCACATTGCCACCACGATGATGGAAGTGCATACTACGTAGATTTGCGTTTTGCTTTTAACGAATCTAGTAATTTTGAAAACCTTGGAGTCAATCAAGGCGCGGGAATTCCTGTTCCTGGAGTGAGTCATGGTCTAATTGTTCAACCTCAAAATGCTCCTGAATCGTCGCTTTACTACATGATGAGCACCAATAATCCGATGGTCAAGATGCCGCGATTGGGTCGCACAATTGTAGATGTGGAAGGTTTGGCATTGGTCGAAGCTTGGATTAATTCGCTTGACAATTAGATTTCTGAAGATGTTTTTTATTTGGGCGCAACCTTCGCCTGAACTTATTGTGATTTAATAGAGGTATTGAGGTAGGCGAAGGTCAGGCTATTCACTATATCTTTTCTTCCGAAAGCTCCAGAAAAGGATGCCGTTTCTATCCTTTGCGCAAAACCAGACATTTCTTCAAGATATAAAGTGTTGCAAATCAACAACCAGAAAATTTTAACAAATCTTTTTCCATTTAAGTATTGATTTACTCAATAAAGGTTGTAGATTTGCACTCGAAACAACGCGGGATAGAGCAGTAGGCAGCTCGTCGGGCTCATAACCCGAAGGTCACAGGTTCGAGTCCTGTTCCCGCTACTAAGTTAGAAAGCCATTCAGAAATGAATGGCTCTTTTTGTGGTTAAAAGCGACGTTTTAGGTTTCATTTTTTTGCCCGCAAACATTTCCCCTCCTCCGAAGGACGGGGTGGATTTTCCCAATCACATTGTCCTGTTATTTTGATTCTTAAGGATCCTCGCGAGAAGGAGGATAGTAGTGAACCCGAGCGAAGCAAATTCTTTCTTGCAACTTTGCAAAGCAAAAGTTACAAGAAAGATTGGGAACAGATAGCCTGAACTGCACTAAGTGAAGTTTTCAACATATGCCGATAAATTTCTGGCGCTGGGCTCGCATAAATAAAAATTATAAACCTTTATTATCAACTTCAATTTTTATTAAAAGTTATAACTCAACTGAAGTCCGCCGTAGTAATTTCGTGGGTTTCCTGGATAATAATACCTGGGAGCTTGACTTCCAAAACCAACTGCGTTAGTCACAATACTGGCGGCATAATGCTCATCGAAAGCATTATTTACTCCGCCATATAGATTCAATTTTAAATCCTGGAATATTTTAAAAGTATACCCTGCTTTTAAGTTCACCAAATTATATTGATCGGTAAAATCAGAATTTACATCATTTAAAGGCAATTCGCCAACGCTTCGGAAATTTGCAAAAAGCTCAAAACCACTGTTAGTTTGCAAGTCCACACCCAAATTCATCGTGTATTTGGGAACGCCAGGAAGTTTATTTCCAGAGAAATTTTTATCGTCGTTGATGAACTCATCGAATTCAAAAAAGTTGAAAGCAGCGTTGATATAAGGTTTTATTAAAATCATATTTGCAGCTTTAAAGCTATAATTAGCAAGAAATTCTACGCCATTATGATTGGTTTTTCCAGCATTAACTCCAACATACTGATCTTCGGCAACCCGCTGCGCCACCAATAAATTATCAATTTGAATTGAATAAACTGATAGCTCCGTATAAAGTTTGTTGGAAATCCAATTTCCTTTAAAACCAACTTCGAAGTTGGTGCCCGTTTCTGGTTTCAAGTTAGTATTAATTTGTCCATCGGGAGTCAATGTCTCAGAAACCGTTGGAGTTGAGAAACCTTGACTTATGGAAGCGTAGATATTTTTGCCTTTTAAAATTTCGTAACTACTTCCAATCCGAGGTGAAAAAATTGTTTCAAAACTATAATTGCCGCTCTGATTTATTTGATCACTTGTGTAAAGGTCTGTCAAACTGTATTTGGTGTTATTAAGATTTACACCTGCTTCAAAACTCCATTTTTCTGTGAAGTCAAGATTAATCTGTGCAAAGATGTTTGAGTAATTTCGATCTTGTTCATTGTTGCTTAAGCGTTTTCCCAAAACACTTCCTTGACCAGGAAAGTCTTTGTAAAGATTTTTGAAAGTTGCTGTTTCATACCACTCATTAAAATATTCAGCACCGAAACTAATGTCAGAAGGTAGTTTAAAAAGCTGTGTAGCTAAATTAAACTTTGTCCGAATTCCCGCAGAAATAGATTCTTCCTTTAATATATCAAAAGGGCGGGGTTCATACGAATCTCTAAAACTGATGAAAACGCTCGTGATATTTGTAAAATCGTCAAATAGTGAGTGAGTGTAGGAGCCACCAAGAAGTCCGCGATCGTACGATTCAAAACCTTGCGCTTGTTCCCAAGTAAAGGAAGCACTTTTAGGATTATTCATAAAATCATCTTTATTAAGCGAACTCGGAATATAAGCTTTCAATCGTGTGAAGTTTGCTAGATACGATAGTTTGCCTTTTTCTCCGGTCGAAATACTTCCGTTTATCAAAGCCGACTTCCGGTCGTAGCTTCCATTTTCACGATAACCATCGCTTTCTAAATTTGAGAAAATTGCAAATATTGATGAATTTTCGTTAGAATTTGAAGCTTGCAAAACGTGTTTTTGTGTATTATATCTTCCATATTGACTGCTAACTTTTGCTACAGCTTCATCCTTTTTAAAAGTTTTCGAATACAAATTAATCGATCCGCCAAGACCTGCGCCGTAAACGCTGGAAGTTGGGCCTTTGATAATTTCTACTCGCTCAATTGCTTCTTGATCAAAATCGTCTAGTGTCAATTCTCCTTCGGCGGTGGCGAGTGGAATTCCGTCGTAGTAAGCCTGAATTCTGTTGGTGCTGTATTGAGATCGTGCACCAATTCCGCGGATGTTAATTTTATTTGTATTTAAAGCTCCCTGATTTATATATATTCCAGGAACATTATTAAAGCTTTCCAATATGTTAGTCGCGTCGGTGCGTTTTAAATCTGAAGCCGCCACCAAATTTATTGATGCTGCCGTTTGTTGCAATGTTTTTGGTATTGTCGTACTTCTTATTATTACAGCAGAGAGAGCTTCGATCATAGGGGGTAAGTATAAGATTTGTTCATTTTTTTCGTCTGCTTTTAGCAGTATTGAAGAACTTTCAAAACCAACAGCTTTTAGTTGCAATTCGCCATTAAACAGGTTACTGCTTAGCGTAAATTCGCCTTTGTCGTCTGATATCGCTACTAATATATTGGACTTAAAAACTGAAACTTTTCCGATAGCCTCTTTCGAATCTGAGTTGAGAACTTTGAATTGATTTTCTTGTGCAATTATATTACAACAGCAAAACAAGCAAAACAATAGTATCTTTTCCAATCGTTTATTTTTTAAGTGGTGAAATTTTCCAAATTGTGCCAGCATCGTCATCGCATACTAGAAGATCACCGTTTTGAGTCAGGCTTATTCCAACTGGTCGACCGTGAACTTTGCTTTGCGCTTCATCAGCAATAAATCCTGTTAAAAAATCTTCAGGCTGTCCAGGTTTTCCATCTTTGTCAAACGGAACGAAAACCACTTTGTATCCAGAAAATATTGCTCGATTCCAAGAACCGTGTTGTCCGATAAAAGCACCATTTCTATATTTTTTTGGAAAAGTTTTTCCAGTATAAAATACCAGACCTAAAGAAGCTGTATGTGGTCCTACTGAAACATCTGGTATTATAGCTTTTTCAACCATTTTAAGATGCGGATCATTTTCCCATCGAGGATCTTGAATTTGTCCATAATAAGAATAAGGCCAACCGTACCAGCCATTCTCCTTTACACTAGTAATATAATCTGGCACCAAATTATTTCCGATTTCATCACGTTCATTTACTGCCGTCCAAAGTTCGCCGGTTATCGGATTCCAGTCCATTCCCACAGGGTTTCTTAAGCCACTAGCAATTGTTTTCTCACCACTACCATCGGGGTTAATTTCAAGAATACCCGCACGCCGATCTTCATTTTCCATTCCATTTTCACCTACGTTGCTAGAGGAGCCCACAGAAATGTAAATTTTAGTACCATCTTTATTTGCTAGTAAATTTCGAGTCCAGTGATTGTTGTAACCTCCTGCAGGTAAGTTGAGAATTTTCTCTCCTTTAGCTTCAATCTTTGTGCTACCTGTAGTATATGGGTAACGATAGAGTCCGTCAGTATTGGCGACATAGAAAAAATCATTTAAAATCAACATTCCAAATGGCTGATTAAGATTTTCTAAAAACACCTTATTCTGATCAGCCTTACCATCACCATTAGTATCAACCAGAATCCTAATTCGATTCGCACTATTTTTGGTGTCGGATTCTACTACGAAAATATCTCCATTTGGAGCAATATAAGTGCTTCGCGGATGTTGTAAATTCTCAGCAAATTTGATTACCTGAAATCCAAGGGGGGCTTGAGGCTTTTTGTCTCCCCAACCTATCACATGACTTTCTTTTGTAATGGATTGTGAGGAAAAAGGTGGTACTAATAACAACTGACCAATAGCAGTTTGCACCACATCAGCCGGTCGATTTGCTAATTCTGATTTTCTTTCCTTACTTAAATTTTCATTTACCTGAGCTCTAATATCTACAGTAGAAATAAGGAGAATTCCAATGCTTAGAATAACGGTGTTTCTATACATAATAATAATATTAGTTTGGCCTAAAATTAATTCTTAATGCAAGTTCAAATGACCAACATGGCTCAAATTAGGCTTTGTTTAACATTATGTGACAAAACTGACAGTGGATCTTTAATATAAGTATTAAAGGAAAAGTTTCACTAAAATAAATTACAGTATTAAAATTTGGATATTAATACTTAACCTTTTTAAATTTAAAATTTCATAATTTGTAAACATCACAGACAATAAGCAGTGACATTGATATAATATCTAAAAAAGAATATGAAAGAGAAAGGAAATTCCGAAACCACGAAGTCATTGATACAATATGGAATTATCGCAGTAATCGCTATAACTCTTTACGCCACTGGATTACATACCGAAGTAATTGCTTTTGTACAACGCGGATTGCTATCAACGGGAATTCTA
The DNA here is from genome assembly GCA_038243675.1 of Flavobacteriales bacterium. Lineage (GTDB taxonomy): Bacteria > Bacteroidota > Bacteroidia > Flavobacteriales > Flavobacteriaceae > Flavobacterium. The sequence continues at coordinate 39,657 of JBBSQV010000003.1, read as the reverse complement.
AATCCAAATGTGGGGAAAATTATTGAAGCTCGTAACAACGAAATGCAAAATGGTGTGCTGGCTAATTTCACAAAAGCAGATTTAAATTTTAAACTAATTGACAAAAACGGAAATATAACTTCGCTAGCAGAAATGCAAGGAAAAGTAATTTTTATAAATATGTGGGCCACTTGGTGCTCACCTTGTATTGCCGAAATGCCGAGCATTAGTAAACTTCAAAAACAAATGGGAAATGAAGTATCTTTTGTAATATTATCACTCGATGATGATTTTGAAAAAGCCAAAGCATTTGATATCCGTAAGCGTTACAATTTGCCAATATACTCACTTGTGGGCAATATGCCAGCAATGTTTGATTCATCTACAATTCCTACAACATACATCATAGATGCTAAAGGAAATTTGGTGTTGACACATACTGGAATGGCTGATTATAATTCAGAAAAATTCAAAAAGTTTTTGAGAAGTTTGAAGTGAAATTATACTACAGTTAATATATGACGTTTCACTTACTAGGAAATGGATCTTCTATAAAAGTACAAAGTTGTTATTCAACGATCTTTTAATTAAATTTATCATTACGACTATGATAGTTAAAACAATATAATTGTAAATGAAATAAATAGTATGTCACATTTAATCGCACCATCAATTCTTGCAGGCGACTTTGCCAATCTTCAAAAAGACGTCGAAATGCTCAACAGTAGCAGTGCCGATTGGATTCACGTTGATATTATGGACGGAGTTTTTGTGCCCAATATATCATTTGGTTTCCCAGTGCTTGAAGCTATAAAACGACATTCGACCAAGCCGCTCGATGTGCATTTAATGATCGTAAATCCCGACCGATATATTAGTCATTTTAAGGATTTTGGAGCAGATAATCTTATAGTTCACTACGAAGCTTGTACTCATTTGCACAGTACAATTCAAGCTATAAAACAAGAAGGAATGCAGGCGAGTGTTGCCATCAATCCACATACTATCGTAAATAATTTAGAAGATATTATCGGAGATATTGATCAAGTTTTAATAATGTCGGTCAATCCTGGTTTTGGCGGCCAGACATTTATAGAGTATACGTACCGAAAGCTTGAAATGACTCGAAATTTAATTGATAAGTCAGGTTCAACAGCTCGTATTGAAGTAGATGGTGGTGTAAATCTTGATAATGCCCCAAAGCTTCTAGAGCTCGGTGCAGATATTTTGGTCGCCGGCAGCAGTATTTTTGGGACTGATAGCCCTCACAAAACTATCAGCGAGTTTAAGGCAATTTTAAATTTTTAGAAATATATTAATTATTAGGGCGAGACCTTCGCCAAAACGAATGGGCAGAAAAAACAGCAATAATGTGGCTCAGGTCGGGCTATTCGTTCCCAATCTTTGTTGTAGCTTTTGCTCCGCAAAGCCACAACAAAGGATTTTTACTGCAAACGCAGTTCACTGAACTCCCCTGAAAAATAAAAGTTTAGTGAAGTAATCCCTCTCGCAAAATTATCGTTATCTACAACTTATAACTTTTGCAAAGACAATACTTTTTCTCAGCCCATTTTAAGGATACAAAAACAACTGAGGTAATTCATAATTTGATTTTTAGAAGTGACGTAATTGAGATATATCTATCATAAACGCTAGAGCAACATTTTGTCGTATCAAATATTTTAAGTTAAAAATAGCTTGAGATATTTTTATTTAAAAGGATTGCAAACTACCTTTAAGGAATGTTGCAGTAGTATGAGATTACAAATCCTAATCTTTTTATTGTCATACAAATCGAAATCTTTTACTAGATTTTTTAATTACAACTTGAAATAGTAAATTTATTGAATTGTCGATCGTCTACTTTTCTTTTATAATGGTTATCTCGAATTTATTGTTGTACATAAGCAAAAAATAAAACCATCTTTCGATCTTACTGAAGAACAGTTCAAATAGACTAATTAAATTTCTTGATACAGAGAACTACCTAAAGATCCCTAGTCTTTAAAGTAATAATGTGGATATATTCTTAAAAAATTACTGTCTTAATTACAAGAAGTAATCAATTATATGGACAATCTACAATCTAAATAAGATTTCGTCTGAAACTTAATTCTGTATTCAGATTCCAAAGAGATTCTTTAAAATAAAAACGAATGAAAATACAAATTTTAAAAGACACGATACAGCAATTGTTTTCCAATGGCAGAGGAATTTTGGCAATGGACGAAAGCACTCCCACTTGCAATAGACGTTTTGAAGCAGCAGGAATTCCACAAACGATAGAGATGCGCCGAAAATACCGACAACTCATCATCGGGACCCCCGGGTTAAGCGAGAGTATCGGCGGAGCAATATTATATGATGAAACAATTCGGCAGAAGACCGATGATGGAGTGCCAATGGCAGAAGCATTGATGCAAAAGGGAATTATTCCAGGAATAAAAGTAGATATGGGTGCCAAACCTCTTGCTGCTTTCCCGAATGAGAAAATTACTGAAGGATTGGATGGTTTGCGAGAGCGATTGTTCGAGTACAAAAAGATGGGTGCCCGTTTTGCCAAATGGCGCGCAGTAATAAAAATAGATCAAGGACTCCCGACACAGTCTTGCATTGAAGCCAATGTTTATGCATTAACTAGATATGCGGCATTGTGTCAAGAAGCAGAAATTGTTCCCATTATAGAACCTGAAGTTTTGATGGAAGGAAATCATTCTATGCAAGAATGTTATGAGGTTACGCAACAGGTTTTGAAAGCGCTTTTTATTCAGTTATATAAATTTAAAGTTAATTTAGAAGGAATTATATTAAAACCCAATATGGTAATTGCAGGACTAATTAGCAAAGACCAAGGATCGGCTGACGAAATAGCAGACGCAACAGTAAATTGTTTTCTTGCATCTGTTCCAGCTGCTGTTCCTGCAATCGCTTTTTTATCTGGCGGTCAATCGCCCCAAGAAGCGGCGAAAAATTTGAATGCAATGAACAAAAATTTTGAAGGACGACTCCCGTGGATTGTTGCATTTTCTTCTGCAAGAGCCATTCAACAACCCGCATTAGATGCTTGGAGTGGTCAAGAATCGAATGTGGAAGAAGCTCAAAAGATACTATATCGCCGAGCCAAAATGGCTTCTGCTGCTCGCCTTGGAGAATACACAGATAAAATGGAACGAAATGATTACTTAAACTAAAGATCCTTGCTGCAAATTAAATGCAGTATAGTGAGGAATTAATGCAATTGCAAAACAATAATTTTAAAAAACGATATTATGCTATCACATAAAATGACCACTCTTTCTGAAGTTACAAACCTATTGAAAGAGAGAGGATACACAGTCGAATTTAATTTGAAAGAAAATCATCTTGAATGTTTGAAGAACCACTTAAAGATTTTCCCAGGCGAGTTTATAGTAGACAAACATTATCGTTTTGAAGGGCCTTCAGACCCTGGAGATGAAGCGATCGTTTTTGCTATTTCGTCAGAAAAACATAATTTGAAAGGAGTTTTGATAGATGGGTATGGCATCAGCAGCGACGGCATGTCAAAAGAAATGATGAAAGCTCTAGACGAGCTGAAAAGCTAAATTTAAAATGACATACAGAGAAAGATTTTCTCATTTTGCCTATTTGTAAAAAGATAGAGATTAGATAAAAATAAGTTGTTCCGAACGAAATTTAGGGGTATGGCTTTGAATATTTCTGGAATGGCAATAATGTAAAATGTGCATTTTGGTATATAAATTTTTTAATAAACTATTACCGAACTTTAGATGATCAAAAATAAAGCTGCTGTATTATGTATTTTATAATTCAACAAAATGAGTTTTTTTGAAATATTATTTTGGATTTAAAAGTATTAAATCAATTGGTCAACATAGAATAATGGCTACGATCCAAAATGTGAATTGACGAGAAAAGCTTAAAACAAAAGTTAATGAAAGAGAGTAAAAATATGGAAACGAAAAATTTAATTCAAAAATGTATTGATACCGTAAGAGTTTTATCAGCAGACGCTGTACAGAATGCCAACTCTGGACATCCCGGCACGCCGATGGCTTTATCACCATTAGGTCACGTTTTATGGTCGGAGGTTATGAAATACAATCCGCAAAATCCCGAATGGGCAAACCGAGATAGATTCGTACTTTCTTGCGGACATGCTTGTATGTTGCAGTACAGCTATTTATACTTAACAGGATACGGGATTTCTCTTGAAGATATTAAAAATTTCAGGCAACTTCACAGCATTACCGCGGGACATCCAGAATATGGACTAGCACCTGGAATTGAAGTTACTACTGGACCACTTGGCCAAGGATTTGCAAATGGTGTTGGAATGGCGATTGCCCAACAATATATGGCTGCTCGATATAATCAACCAGATTTCAAGATTTTTGATTATAAGATATATGCTATTGCTAGTGACGGCGACATTATGGAAGGTGTGACAGCAGAAGCTGCTTCGCTTGCTGGACATCTGCAATTGGGAAATATGATTTATTTCTACGATAGCAACAGCATTACTATAGAAGGCGATACCGATCTAGCTTTTGATGAAAATGTTTCCAAAAGATTTGAAGCTTACGGGTGGCATGTTCAAAACTTGCCAGACATCAATGATTTAGAAGCACTTTCAACAGCAATTGAAAATGCTAAAAATGAAACCACTCGTCCTTCCCTTATAAAAGTTCGCAGTCATATTGGTTACGGAAGTCCAAATAAGCACGATACTGCCGCAGCACACGGTTCGCCGTTGGGGGTAGAAGAAGTACGTTTAGTTAAAGAGAACTTCGGATTTGATCCAGACAAAAGTTTTGTTGTTCCAGATGAGGTATTAGATTTTTATCACAATGCTGCTGCAAAATCTGCTCAAAATGAAGAAGATTGGAACGAGTTATATAAAAACTACAAACAGCGTCACCCAGATCTTGCCAAGGAATACGAGGATATTACCGCTGGAAAACTTCCTGATGGTTGGCAGAGAAATCTTCCCGTATTTGAAGCTGGCAAAGAAATGGCGACGAGAAAAGCATCTGGTAAAACTCTAAATGCCATTGCCGAATATTTACCACAATTAATAGGAGGATCTGCTGATCTAGCTCCATCTACAGATACAAACTTAGATGAATACCAATTATTTTCCGAAAAACATCGAGAGGGTCGAAATTTCCATTTCGGAATCCGTGAACACGCTATGGGCGCAGTTCTTAACGGAATGGCGCTTAGCAACTACTTAGTTCCTTATGGTGCTACATTTTTGATTTTTTCAGATTATATGCGTCCACCTCTTCGACTTGCAGCTATTATGAAAATTCGTCAGATAATGGTTTTTACCCACGACAGTATTGGATTGGGCGAAGACGGCACGACACATCAACCTGTTGAGCAATTGATAGGAATACGAACGGTTCCAAATATGACAGTAATTCGGCCAGCTGATGCAAATGAAACTGCTCAAGCGTGGCGCGTTGCAATCGAACAAACGGATGGGCCGGTTACACTTGTGTTAACTCGTCAAGGAATTCCAGTTATCGATCAGATGAAATACACAAGTGCAAAAAATCTGGAAAAAGGTGCATACATTCTTTCAGATTCAGAGGGCGAAGCAGATGTAATCCTCATAGCAACTGGATCAGAAGTTCATTTGATTCTCGAGGCTCAAAAAGAGTTGAAAAAAGAAAATATTCAAGCGAGAGTTGTAAGTATGCCTAGCTGGAATCTATTTGATAAGCAAGATTCTACTTACCGTGAATCGGTTTTGCCGAAAGGCATTCGCAAACGACTTGCAGTAGAAGCTGGATCGCCTGTTGGATGGATGAAATATACCACAGATGACGGAGATGTGATTGGAATCGACAAATTTGGAGAATCAGCGCCTGGAGATGAGGTTATGAAAGAGTATGGTTTTACAGTAGATAATGTTGTGAAAAGAGCAAAAGCATTATTTGCAAATGATAACCGTTAAGAATTTTAAAGTAACAATTTAAATAGCACTAAAATGAAAGATAGAGATTTAGACGAAAACGGGAAAGAAAACCTCAAAGAAAATATCAACGAAGGTTCTAACGATAGGCTCCACGAAAGTTTCAATAAAAAACTCAACGAAAATGACGGCGTCAAAGAGAGTTTCAATGAGCATGTAAATAAAAGCGTCATCGAAAATGAGAACAACAACGAAGATGAAGACGACGACAACCCTAAAGAGCACGACCCAAAAGATGATAGAGGTGGAAATTTACAATTTCCTCAAGAACATGAGGAGCATATTGACGAAGATCTTCGGATGGAGCCACAACCTTTAGAGAAACCAAAAAAAAATTCGGACGATTAAGGTTGAAATTGCAATAGTAAAAGGCAGATGATTTTCACGAAATCATACTTTAAACGTTGCGAGTTAATAAATTTTTTTAGATCACTTGCAACAATTATTGACGGTAATCAAATTATTCAAAATGGCAGAAAATCAGGACAGTATGATGGAGAAAAAAATCAAAGTTGGTATTGCGGCAGATCACGGAGGATTTGAACTTAAAGAAATGATCAAACCTTTTTTGGAAAATCAGCAGTATGAAGTTATCGATTTTGGTTCGGAAATCTTGAATAATGAAGACGATTATCCGGATTATGTTATTCCGCTTGCAAAGGCGGTAGCGTCTGCCGACGTCTTTCGAGGTATTGCTATTTGCGGAAGTGGAGTAGGAGCTTGCATTGCAGCAAACAAAATCGCTGGAGTGAGAGCAGCTTTGATTGGAGATTACTTTTCAGCGCATCAAGGTGTAGAAGATGATGATATGAATTTGATTTGTCTTGGTGGTCGAATTACAGGATATGCGAGTGCAGAGGAATTTGTTATAACTTTTCTAAACGCAAAATTTATTGGTGCTGAAAGACATATGAGACGACTTAAAAAGGTTGAAAACTTCGGAAATATTTAGAGATAATTATTTCTAAATTAAAACTAGTTTTCAGTAAAGTTTGATTTTTTAGCCCCGATAGGAGTGCACCCGAGCGAAGCGCATTGGCGAAGCATCGCCCCGTCTGGATTGTAGCGGATAGCGGGAGGAAGCTCCAAAAAATTATTATAAATTTAAAAATATTAAAATGAATCCATTAAATAAAATACGGGAATTAGACCAAAGTATCTGGCTGGATTTGCTTGATCGCGAAATTATACGCTCGGGCAAATTGCAGAGCCTGATTGATAATGACGACTTGCGAGGACTGACTTCGAACCCTGCAATTTTTGAAAAAGCTATTAGTGGCAGCTCTGATTATGATGCCGATATTTCTACGATTTCTAGAGATGAAAACGATAATTCGGAAATATTTTTTACCATGGCTATTGCTGATATTCAGAAAGCGGCCGATATTTTTAAGCCAGTTTATGACAAAACGGGGGGGAAAGATGGCTTTGTAAGTCTGGAAGTTTCGCCTTATTTGGCACTCGATACCGACGGTACGATTGCGCAGGCTCGGGAGTTATGGAAAAAAGTAAATCGGGAGAACGTGATGATCAAAATTCCTGGAACAAAACAAGGACTGCCTGCAATACGGGAGTGTTTGCGACAGGGAATTAATGTAAACGTTACGCTTCTTTTTGGTCTACCTCGTTATCGCGAAATTACAGAAGCATTTATGGACGGCCTTGAAGATCGAGTGAAAGAAGGCAATTCGATTGAGAAAGTTTCTTCTGTAGCAAGTTTCTTTTTAAGCCGAATTGATGTAATGGTAGATCCGATGCTAGAGGAAAAAGGTTTAGAAAATCTAAAAGGAAAAGTTGCCATTGCTTCCGCTAAGAAAGCATATCAGATATATCTTGAAATGATTGAGAGCGATCGTTTTAAAAAGCTTGAAGCAGATGGAGCGCAGAAACAACGTGTTCTTTGGGCAAGTACAAGTACGAAAGATCCAGCATTTAGCGATGTTTTATACGTAGAAACTTTGATCGGGAAAGACACAATTAATACGCTTCCGATGGAAACAATTGATGCGTTTCGGGATCACGGAGAAGCAGCAGATACTTTAACGACTGATGTTGCTGATGCCAATAAAACGATGGATGACTTGAAAGATAAAGGCATTGATATTGACAAAATCACGCAGAAACTAGAAGAAGAAGGAATTGAAAAGTTTAGTCAAGCTTACGAAAAATTAATTAAAAGTATTGACGATCAGAAACGAATTAAAAGCTGAGAAAATGATTGATTTTGATGTGTCAAAAATAAAAGTTGTGTTTATGGACATTGGTGGCGTATTGCTGAGCAATGGTTGGGGACACGAATCGCGCGAAAAAGCATCGAAAACTTTTGAATTTGATTATCTGGAGATGAAGATTCTTCACAATTTTATTTACAATGTTTTTGAGATTGGAAGTATTTCACTTGACGAATATCTTGATACTGTACTTTTTTATAAGCCCCGAAATTTTACGAAAGAAGATTTCAAAAAGTTTATGTACGCCGAATCAGTCGAGCTGCCTCAAATGCTGGAATGGTCAAAGAAATGGAAACAACAAACTGAACTTTCAGTATTTGCACTAAGCAATGAAAGTTTAGAATTGAATGATTATCGAATAAAAAATTTTAATCTTCACGAATTGTTCGATGGATATTTTTCATCATGCTATTTAAAAATGCGAAAACCTGATCCACGAATTTTTATTAGTGCTATGGAAATTGCACAAGTTTCACCGTCTGAATGTATATACTTTGACGACCGACCGATGCTGGTAAACGCTGCACGAAAACTGGGAATGAATAGCATTCTGCATCAAGATTTCGAAACTACTAAGAGTATTCTCGAAAATTTTACACGAAAATAGAAATATTATGAAACAAAAAAATATAGATCAAAGTGCTTTTGGAATGATAGGTCTTGGCACAATGGGTTCCAATCTTTTGCAAAACATCGCAGATCACGGGTACGATTGTGTAGGATACGATAATAGTAAAGAGAAAGTGGATAGCCTTAATAATTTGGACCGTGATAATATTCAGGGTTTTTATAATTTGGAAGCTTTCGCTAAAAGTTTAAAAAGTCCTAAAGTAGTAATGATGTTAGTGCCCGCGGGTGAAATTGTTGACAGCGTAATTGCCGAACTGCTGCAAGTTCTTGATAAGGGAGATATTATTATCGATGGAGGAAATTCACATTATACCGATACCGAACGTCGAAGTATGGCATTAGAGGAAAAAGGATATCATTTCATTGGGATGGGAGTTTCTGGAGGTGAAGAAGGTGCACGCCGAGGTCCAAGTATGATGCCTGGTGGTGATAAAGAAGCCTATCAAATTGTTGAGCCCATTTTAGAAAAGATTGCTGCTCACGTAAATGGCGATCCGACTGTCGCCTATATGGGAGTGCGCTCTGCTGGACATTTTGTGAAAATGGTTCATAATGGAATTGAATATGCAATAATGCAATTGATTTCTGAAACTTATGAAATCTTGCAAAATGGATTGCAATATACTGATACAGAAATACACGACGTTTTTAAAAACTGGAATGAAGGACGATTGAAATCCTACCTTTTGGATATAACTCGAGATATTTTTGCCTATACAAATGAGGGAGAAGAAAACATTTTGCTGAACAATATTAGAGATCAAGCTAAAGCCAAAGGAACGGGTAAATGGACGTCGCAAGCGGCAATGGATTTGCATTTACCTACGCCAATAATGGATGTTTCAGTATCTATGCGAGACCTTTCACAATATAAAAATTTAAGGATCCAAGCTTCAAAAATGTATCAGAATCCTAGTGATTCACAGTATGATAAAAGAGGTGAAAACTATATTAATGATCTTGAAAAAGCTTTTTACTTTTCGATGGTTTCTGCGTATGCTCAAGGAATGCATTTGCTTTATCAAGCTAATGAAGAATTTAAATATGACTTAAATTTAGATTTGATTTCGAAGATTTGGCGTGGTGGCTGCATCATTAGATCAGAATTTCTAGAAGATATTTATGCCGCTTATAAAAAAGATCCAGAATTGAAACATTTATTTCTAGACGAATCTGTTCACGATAATTTAGTTGAATGTGTTCCTGCATTGAGAAAAATAGTTTCAGATGCTGTATTAAGTGGTTTTGCAGTTCCGGCATTTTCAGCTGCGGTAGCGTATTTTGATAATTTTAGGGCAGAACATATGCCGACAAATTTGATACAAGCACAACGCGATTATTTTGGTTCACATACTTACGAACTGAAAGCGAAAGAAGGCGTTTTCCATACTAAATGGGTGATGGAAAATATCAATGAATAAATAGCGATAAAAATTCAAAAAATGGCAAAGACATCTAATAAAAAAGCGAAACCTACAATTTTTCTAATTTTCGGCGGGACTGGCGATTTGACCAAACGGAAAATAATGCCAGCTCTTTATAATTTATTTCTTGATGGATGGTTACCAGAAAAATTTGCAGTCATCGGAACTTCGTCGACCAAGATGACTGATGAAAATTATAAGAGTGAACTACTAGCTGCTCTCAACGAATTTTCCCGAAAGGGTGAAGTAAAAGAAGAAGATTGGTCTAAATTTTCATCGCATATTTTTCATCAAGCTGCAGATATAACAAAGGCTGAGAGTTTTAAGCCATTCGGCGATTATATTGAAAAATTTAAAAATGAGTGGGCAGAGACACCTTCAATAGTATATTATTGTGCTGTGGCTCCCCATTTCTTTTGCACTATTGCTCATAATATTTCTGAGGCGAAACTGGATAATGATCCAAAAACTACTAGAATAGTTATCGAAAAGCCTTTTGGTACAGATCTCGAATCGGCAAAAGCGTTGAATGCAAAACTGCTTACAATCTTTCAGGAAGAGCAGATTTACAGAATAGATCATTATTTAGGAAAAGAAGTGGTGCAAAATATTATGGCATTCCGATTTGCAAATTCAATAATGGAGCCGTTGTGGAATAGAAATCATATCGAAAATGTGCAGATTTCGGTAACCGAGCAAATAGGTATCGGTGGCAGAGGCAAATATTTTGAACAAGCGGGAATTCTTCGAGATATGATTCAGAATCATTTGTTGCAACTGCTTTGCATAGTAGCAATGGAACCGCCGGTTAATTTTGAAGCCGACGAAGTCCGAACTCGCAAAGTTGATATCTTAAAAGCAATGCGAAGAATTGTTCCTGGTGAGATTGACAATATGTCGGCGAGAGGTCAATATGCATCGGGATGGATCGAAGGCAAGGAAGTTATTGGATATCGCGAAGAGGAGAATGTCAATCCAAATTCAAATACAGAAACCTATGCCGCCTTAAAATTATATGTGGATAATTGGCGCTGGCAGGGTGTTCCTTTTTATCTGCGAACTGGTAAGCGATTATTTAAATCTTCTTCACATATTACAATTCAGTTTAGAGAAGTGCCTCATAATATGTTTCAATCTGCCGAAGGAAGCACTCCAAAGAAAAATCGATTGATTATAAGCATTCAGCCAGATATGGGAATTCGTTTTCAATTGCAGAGCAAAAGGCCAGGTTTGGAAATGAATTTGGATACGATGAATATGGTTTTTGATTATTCTGGAATTGCAAAATCTGATTCGCCAGAAGCTTATGAAACACTTTTGTTAGATATTATTTCAGGAGATCAAACTCTATTTATGCGCGCAGATCAAGTTGAAGCAGCTTGGGAATTGATTATGCCTGTATTGAATTATTGGGAAAATAGCAAAACTGCGGACTTCCCAAATTATCCCGCAGATTCATGGGGACCTGAAAATGCAGAAGCATTGATAGCGCAAGACGGTTACCACTGGTACAATCTTCCAGAAAAAAGTAAATAAAAAAAATGAATGAATTAAAAATATATAAAGAGAAAACTGATTTATTGAATGCATTAGCAGAAGCCATTTGTCTATCGGCAAGCGAGTCAATAAAAGCTCGAGGGCAGTTTAACTTTGTTTTGTCGGGCGGTGGCTCTCCCAAAAAATTATATGAATTATTAGCTTCAGAAAAATTCAGAAATAAAATAGATTGGAGTAAAACATATTTTTTCTTTGGCGATGAACGTTTTGTTCCTGAAGGAGATTCTCAAAAAAATTCGTTGATGGCACAACAAACTTTGTTTGATCCTTTGTCAATTAAAGATTCTAATATTTTTAAAGTTAATACCTTAAATTCGCCAGAAATATCAGCGAAAAAATACTCAGAATCGATAGAAAAACATTTTGACAGTACAACTGCAAGATTCGATTTTATTCTTTTGGGTCTTGGAGATAATGCGCACACAGCCTCACTTTTTCCTAATACCTCAATTCTCAATGAAACCGAGGCCACGATAAAAGCTCAATTTGTAGAAGAAGTGAAAATGTATAGAATTACAATGACCGCACCTCTGATTAACCAAGCGCGGATAGTCGCTTTCCTAGTTTTCGGAAAGAATAAATCCGATGCTGTATATGAAGTTTTGCAAGGTACGGATGGCTCTATTGATAAATATCCTGCTCGACTAATAAAGCAAAGTGAAAACAAAGTTTTGTGGTTTTTGGATAGTGAAGCAGCAATATGCTTGGACAAGATGACCTAGAATTTAAGCCTTCTTTAAAATATATTATATTATTTTCAAAAATAAAAAAGATCGATTATGTTACCAAAAATAAACCCCACTGAAACCGCAGCTTGGAAAGCGTTAATTGCACATCAATCTGAGATGAAGTCAATTCAGATGAAAGATCTCTTTCAACAAAATCCAAAGAGGTTTGAGCAAATGTCTATTCTTTTTGATGATATTCTATTTGACTATTCAAAAAACATTATCAGTAAAGAAACACTTGAAAAGCTTTTGAAACTGACCGAAGAATGTAAAGTAAAGGAGGCTAGAGAAGCGATGTTTGGTGGAGAAAAAATCAATCAGACTGAGGACCGTGCTGTTTTACATACAGCATTGCGAAATTTTTCTGATAAATCGATGACTATCGACGGCAAAGATGTTATGCCAGAAGTTCGAGAAGCGCGTGAGAGAATGAAGTCTTTTTGCCATAAAGTACATAGTGGAGAATGGAAAGGTTATAGTGGAAAGAAAATTAAAAATATCGTAAACATTGGTATCGGAGGAAGTGATCTTGGACCAGTAATGGTCACAGAAGCATTAAAACCATACTGGATTGATGGTATTGAGGCTCATTTTATTTCTAATGTTGATGGAACGCAAATTGTGGAAACATTGAAAAATCTGAATTCAGAAGAAACGCTATTTACAATTGCATCAAAAACTTTTACCACTCAAGAGACAATGACCAATGCACATACTGCGAGGGAGTGGTTTCTGAAATCTGCAAAGGATGAAAAATATGTCGCAAAACATTTTGTAGCACTTTCAACTAATCAAAAAGGAGTTGAAGATTTTGGAATTGATGTTCAAAATATGTTTGTGTTTTGGAATTGGGTTGGTGGTCGCTACAGCATTTGGAGTAGTATTGGACTTTCTATTGCGCTTACAGTAGGTTACGATAATTTCGAAAGTATGTTGAAAGGAGCAGAATCTACTGATCATCATTTTCAGAATACAGATTTTAAGGAAAATATCCCCGTTATTATGGCCTTGATTGGGATCTGGTATACCAACTTTTTCGGTGCTGAAACTGAAGCGATTTTTCCGTATGATCAATATATGCACAGATTCCCTGCATATTTTCAGCAAGGAAATATGGAGAGCAACGGAAAGCACGTCGATAGAAATGGTAAAGCAGTAACGTACAGCACAGGGCCAGTAGTTTGGGGCGAACCTGGCACTAATGGTCAACACGCTTTCTATCAGCTTGTCCATCAAGGGACACATTTAATTCCCTGTGACTTTATTGCTCCAGCCATTAGTCATAATCCTATTGGGAAACATCATCCAATATTATTATCTAATTTCTTTGCTCAGACTGAAGCTTTGATGAACGGAAAAGATGACGAGCAAGTAGCTGGGGAATTGAGGGATTCAGATATAGATAAAGCAAAAATTGACAAGTTAGTTCCGTTCAAGGTTTTTACTGGAAACAAACCCACAAATTCTTTCTTACTAAAAGAGATTACGCCATTTTCACTCGGTGCACTTACCGCACTTTACGAGCATAAAATATTTGTACAAGGAGTGATTTGGAATATTATAAGCTTTGATCAATGGGGTGTAGAATTAGGAAAACAACTTGCAAAAAACGTGCTTCCAGAACTTGGAAATGATGATGAAATAAAATCCCACGATGCATCTACTAATGGGTTAATTAACGCATATAAAAATTGGCGATAGGTCTGAGTATAAAATACTAATACTTGTTGCAGGTTTAATTTTGAATAATCGTTAGATATAAAACAGCTCTCTTCTGCATTTACGATTGCAGGAGAGAGCTGTTTGTTTTAAAATTCCGAGGTGAGAACTTTAATTTTTTGGAAGCTCGTCAGGAATTTCCATTTTTGCTACTCCAATACGATTGTCCGCCATTCCGTAATACACGTCAATTCGGTTAGGTTGTCCGATATCGTCGCGTCGGTCGGCTCCTGTTGGAAAAACCACATTACCAACAATTCCAATTGTTTCATCAGGTAACTCGGGTGCTAAAATAGGTTCAGCAGATCGGTAGATAATTTTTTGAGGATGCTGCTCGGATAAAACCATCGCTCCCGCGGAATAAGTGTATCTGGGTTGTATGTCCGTGCATCCACTATGTTTTCGAACTCCGTGGTAAATCATCAGCCAACCGTGTTTGGTTAAAATAGGTGGCGCGCCTGCTCCAATTTTCAAACTTTCCCAAGGATATTCTGGATGAGCAAGGCAGTAGTGAGAGGTGAATTTTGTACATTCTAGCGAAGTCTTTTCACCTTCTTTTAAATTGAGATAGGAAATCCAAATACTTTCCCTGTGTTGGTCAATGGGTCTGTGATCGCCAAGTTTGACTGTTTTCTCAGGAATGGTTTCGGGAAAAAGTGGACGGTGTAACATTGCAATGGAAGTGTGGTTATGAGGACTCGGAAGGTCGGTCGGAAAGAAGCTTGCATCTTTATCATCCACATTATTAAAGTCGAGAGGTTCATATAAAGTAAATCCTACCAATCCCAAGCGTTCCCAAGTAAAAAGATCTTTTGATCTCGCCATTGCAATGCGCGGACCGGGGGGTCCGTAAGCAGTGTAAGTCATCACATAATAACCGACAGATTTCACAAAAGTGATTCGAGGATCTTCACATCCACCACCGCCATTTGGACGTTTTTCATAATCGGCTTCTGGCTCTAAAGCTACACCCATACGTTCAACGCCCACTGGATCGCCATCTTTGTCAAATTTTACTTTTGCAATTCCAATTCTTGAGTAATTATCTTTGGCCACCATTCTAGGAAAAATATATAATTCTCCATCTGGTCCGCGAGTTACGGCAGGATTTAAAACACCTTCTATTTCATATTCATTTCCTTCTTCGGGTTCCATTATGGTACAAATGCGGTGTAATTTAAAGGGGATCATATTTTTTGATATTTAGTCATTGTCAATTGAACAGGCAATTATCGTTTCTATAATTCTTTTGGTTTCTTCAGGATCTCTTACTTGAATGCACCTTACACCAGTTTTTCTGGCAGGGTAATCATTTCCCCCTTCAAATAAGGCATCTCCAATAAAAAGCATTTCCGCGATATCGATTCTTAAAATTTCTTTAAGTTTATGTATGCCATAGGCTTTATCAATTCCTGGTTTGGTAATATCAATAGAAGTTGTACCGCCCATTCCAATTGAGAAATCCTTTAAAGATTTTTGCAAGGGCTCGACAATTTTCTTTCTTTTGGAGAAATCTGCATCCCATCCTTTTTTCTCATCAAGTGGTGCTTCTTGTCCCAAAGCGGAAAAAGTAATTTGACTTCCTCGATCTTCGATTTGTTCTCCCCACGTTTTTGTGACTTCGATATTGGATTCTTTTATGGCACCGTGAAGGCTTTCAAGGATTTTTGTACGTTCTTCAACAGTGAAATTCTCTTCATACAATTTCTGCCAATCACTTTCATATTTATAAAATTTTGTTCCACAAGTTGGAAGGATAGATATCTTTTTTAATAACGCTGCTTTAGGCAAATGATTTAAAACTTGTTTTTCAAACTGTGGCCAATCTCCGCCAGAAATTATAGAGACTTTGGCAACTTTTAAAAGCGCGCTAAAAAGTTCAGACATTTCTGTATCAATGGCAGATTTGCTTTTTGCAAGTGTACCGTCTAGGTCAAATATTATTAATTTTTTCATTCTGTAATTTATTTCTGAGAAGGTTAATCTAAATTAATTTCTCATTTAGTGAAGATTTTGTTTTCTAAAAAAAACATCTTATAGTCGCTTTAAACACTATTTTGTGCTTGGCATTGCAATTTGTAATATGGTGATTTCACTCGATGGGATAAGTTCTAATTGTCCAATCATTGCTGGCAAAATCATAACTTCTCCTTTGGCGATTTTGAATTCGGAATTCTTATAATTCATAGATCCATTTCCTTCTAGACAAACTAAAATGGTGGGCTCATTTTTAAAGCCTACCGTAAATGAAGATTCATTTATAATTCGCCATAAGATAAAGTGTTCGTCATCAAATATTTTTTCCGCATTTAAAATAGAGGAATCTTTTTGGGGGATTACTGGACCAATCTCAACTTGATCAAAGTTGATAGATTTCATTGCATTTTCAACTTGTAATTCTCTAGGCTTGCCAGTTTTAGCATCTGTGCGATCCCAGTCATAAAGGCGGAAAGTGACATCGCTATTTTCCTGAACTTCAAAAACTAATGTTCCACTAATCGTGTGCACAGTTCCAGAATGTATAAATACTGCATCATCTTTTTTCGGAACAAAGCTATGAAGGCGTTCACCAACAGTTTTATTTTTAATGGATTCCAGTAAATTTTGCATGTTAGTTCCTTTTGCTAAACCTGAATAGATTCTACTATTTTCGTCTGCTTTCAAAACTATCCAAGCTTCTGTTTTACCAGTATCTCCTTGAGGTATTAAATCTTTTTGGCTGTCTGAAGGATGCACTTGTACAGATAAGACTTCATTGCAATCCAAAAACTTTAGTAAGAGTGGAAATCGATCAAATTTGTTGCCATTCTTGCCCATTAATTCGTACCGAAAATCTTCCATCAATTGAGTAAGAGTCTGACCTTTCAAGTCCCCTTCAGTTACTTTACTTGCGTGGTCTCGACGGTCGCTCAGTATCCACGCTTCTCCGATTGGATCGTCAGCTGGTAAAGGTCTGGATAGAAGATGTTCTAATTTTCTACCACCCCAAAGGCGGTATTGATAAATAGGTTCGAATTTCAAAGGATATAATTGTTTGCTCATTTTGATTTTTTTTAATGCTTCAGATAATCTTTTAAATATTTCACGGGACAAAATATAATTTGAAGTGCTTTAAAATTACAAATTAACTGCTGCAATTGCGATATATAATTTTGCAAAACCTTACATAATAAAGGGTTTATGACATATTGAAATTACTGAAAAAACATTTTTTTGTAGAAATGTAACTATTCGCTTTCGCTAAATTAAATCTCGTCGAAGAATTAAAGTAGAATGTTAACAAAAGTCTGCGTGAAGGACAGAAACGGCATCCTTTTCTGGAGCTTGCGGAAGAAAAGATATAGTGGATGGCCTGGCCCAGAGGGACACGCCCAAAAAAAAAGTATTGTTCAGAAAATACTTGAGCGCAGGTTAAGGTGGTTGGACAATTTTAATTATGTTTACAACAGCCGAAATTGACGATACAATTATAATTCTACAAATTAACAAAAATGAAAATGGAAAAATTTTTAAATATGAAAATTACCGCAAAGCACTATTTTGCTGTTGCTTTTTGGGTGATTACATTTATTACAATCGCTGCACAGGTTTACAATTCCTAAATCTTTTCACTGTTTAGACCGCTAATTTATGAGAAATATTTTTTTGATGCTTATCCTTTTAAGTAATTCGATGTGGGCGCAGACTGCCAAAATTGAAGGGGTGATCAAAGATGCGGAAACATTGTTGCCGATATCGTACGTGAATATTTACACCGCAGCCGAACTTAAAAACAGTTCGACAGGTGCCATTTCAAACGAAAATGGCGAATTTGTGGTGGATGCGAGCAACTACAAAACCACTTTTTCTCATATCAATTACGAGCCATATACGGTTGAAACCAATGAAGCCTTGAAAGAGGTTTTTCTGATTCCGAAGAATTATGTCTTGGATGAAATTGTAGTTTCTAAGGAGAAATCTGTGGACTACTTGAAAAAAATCATTGAATTTTCGAAGAAAAGATTGGACAAAAATATTCTTCTAAAAGCTTATGCTCGGGAAATTGTCAAGGTGAATAATGAGTACACAAAATATTCTGATGCGCTTTTAGATTATTATGTAAAAAAAGACAACGGGAAATCTACGGTGATTATGGGGCAGCATCGAGCACTGCATAATGCAAAATTGAATGACGAAGAGGAAGGAAATATCAGCAATATAAATTCGGCCTTTAATGTAAAAGATTATGTAAAAAGTTCTTACAATTTTGAGGCAATTGAGAAGATTTTGAAGGACAAAGACTATGAGTTTGAACGACGAATAAAAAAGGAAGCGGATGGTAGCGAGTATGAATATGTTGAAGTAATTCCGAACGAACAAAGCAAGAAATTTCTATTTAAAGGCTACGTTATAATTGATCCAGCGACAAAAAGTATTCTAGAATACAAGCTCTATAGTTCAGAGAGTCACTTTAAACACTCCAAATTGGTTAATGTTTTAATTGCGAAAGTGAAGATTAATAATGTTTTAATCTGGTCAAAATTTAAAAACATCAATGATCAGTATATTTTAAATTACAATAAAAAACAGCTTGTGATGTATGTGAAGATGGGCAAAAGGGTAGACCATACTTTTGATTTCTCAAATGACTTATTCGTTTATGAATTCAAAAAAGATGTACAGATTCCTGAAAAGGGATATGATAAAAAAACTATATTTGAAGCGGGTACGGATTTCGCAGTGAATTTTTGGACAAAGTATAATGTTTTTCCATTAAGTGAAAGCGACGAGAAATTTATCAAATCTGTTCAGCCTAAATAATTATAACTTGACTATTCTGTAGGTATTTCTGATTTAGAAATAGATTTCTCAATTTGATTGCTCTTAAAATCAAACCATTTTTCTGCCATCAAAAATTCAAGTTCTTCAAAGCTTTTGGCTGCGATGAGATCCATCACTTTTTTGTCGTCGCAGAGATGAATGATAAAACTTCCGATATATTCTGAATCAATTTTTAATTGCTCTGTAAAATATTCTTGAAAATTTTCGGTTAGATACTCCTGATATTTTTGCTGTTTTTCTATCTGCACATATTTCTTAAGTCGCTTTGTCCTGCCGTTAATCGCATTCAGAATGGGATCTACTTGCAAGCTTCCGCCCAGTAATCCTAATAGATGAATTGGCTTAAAATCGCCCGCGGTTAATAGTTGTCTTTCGTATTGCGTTGGTATTTTCACAGGCTTAGGGATTATTCCCAAAGAGTAGGCGCTAATTTGAGAATTTGGTCGAATTCTGACTTCGTTCAACTCTATTGTATTGTTAAGAAATAAGATTGATAATGTATCAGACTTGGAATTTACATTATTTTGTTTTTGGAAATTTCGGATCGAATCTTTCGCTTTCGTTAAATTGTCAAAAGCTCCTTTCTCTTGCGAAAAAGATCTGAAAGAGCACAGAAGTAATAATGCAATCATTAATTTCATTCTCGGAATTTCAAAGTTCTTTAATATTTAAAATCTTACTGAAAAGTTCCTAATTGTTGGTCAATATTTGATGACTAATATAGAAAAGATTCTCCTTAACCGCAGCAGATAAAGCTTCTTTAAATGCTAAAGTTTCGATAAACTATGTACAAGACAAATTCTCCAGCATCTGTTACGTGGTCTGAAAACACTGCCTTAACATCTTATAAAGTTCAGGATGTTTCTTTTCTAACTTCTCTGGATGTTCAAAGAAATATTCAGATGCGACAGCCAAGAATTCTGCTTGACTCGTACCACCATATTGTCTGATATCGGATTTATTGTTATTGATTTCCTCCATTTTGCGGTGGATTAATTTTAGCCATTGACTGATGTAAGGTTTCTGAAGTAGTCGCTCGGGAACACCGTCGGTAACTCCATCCATCTTGTCAATTAAGTGTACAAACTCGTGCACAGCAGTATTGTGTTTGTCTGAAGTAATATTAAAACCGTCGTGTAATGCTTTGCGCGAAAGTATCATTTGGTTTTCAAATCTGCCAGTTCCAACCAAACCGAGAATGTTTCTCTTTTTCTGTTTATCGTCAAATTGTAGATCGTCGTTGAAAGTGTCTGGATATAGTAACACGCCACTCAAATTAGTATAATGCCACTCTTTAAAACCAAAAACTGGAATTACCGAACTAGCTGCAACAAATATTTTATCTAATTCTGTAAGTTTAACTTTTACGGTATCGATATAAACTTCACTCAAAAAAACCATCATTCGCAATTGAAATCTTTTCTGCTCGTCGGCAGATAAATTTTCGTAAAATTGCACATTTTCCAAAAGTATTGGATGCCAATGCTCGGGAAATTTAGCAACTCTTCGCTTTCGAGAACTTTTTAGAAGTGAAACAATTACCAGAAGAATTAAAATGGAAAAGATTATAATAACGTAGGTCATAATTTATAAAGCTGAAGAATTAATAAATTCTGTGTTGAGAGAATCAATTTCCTCAAAGCTAAAATAAATATCAATCGCAGTATGATTTATAATCTTTTCTTAACAGAATTGTGTCTGTAATTCTTGTTAGCTTCCATAGATGATTATGCGGACAATAACAATTTTCAGTTTACTTCTTATTCATCATTTGAAGAATCTTCTCTTTTCTATTATCGCGGTTGTCATCATACGTTTTATACATTGTATTTATCTTTGACAAATATTTCTCTGGATTGGAAACTCCTCTGTGACACATAACACAATTAACAACGTGCACTTGACTTGGTTTTGGATCAGGAAAATGAGGTTGAAAATATTTGCTATTAAGATCATTCGTCATTGTAATCATTCCTCTTGCAATCTCTTTCTCAATTTTTGCGTCGCTGGCGAAATCAAGTTTCTTAGGATTTTCTTTTTGAGGAGCGTGGCAATAATTGCAATTAACATTGAGAGCATTTGTATATCCTTCCATTAGATAGTTTAGACTGTCTTTCGAGATATCTTGAGGAAGCACTTTCAAATTCTTCCATTTAGTTTGCGGTTGATAATTTCTTTGAGTAACAGTGTGTGATTTAAAAGCATAAAATACCAACATCAAACAGATAAAACCTACACTCATTAGTGCCGAAATTGATTTTTTTCTAAAATTCATAATTGGTTGGTTTTTCGGTTAAAAGAATATTGAAGATACAAATTATTTCATTTGGAAAATAGTTCATTTAGCTATTAGAATTGAATATCTTTAATTTTCCGAATCCGATTAAATATAAACACACTATATTTGCATTGCGCGCAATTTAATTGCTGTAAATATTATTATGAAAATTTCACTGATAAAAAATATTGTTCGAATAATTCTAGGATTATTTATGACGTTGGCGGGAATAGCACATCTTACTTTTCAGCGGAAAGAATTTCAGGCTCAGGTTCCCAGTTGGTTACCTAATAACCCTACATTTATCGACTTCGTTGTGATCTCTTCTGGAATAGTTGAAATTATCTTTGGACTTTGCTTACTTTTATTAGTCAAGAAAAAAGTGTTTGTTGGGATTGGATTAGCTATTTTCTTTCTGTTAGTTTTTCCTGGAAATATATCGCAGTATATTAATGAAGTAGATGCTTTTGGACTAGACACCGACTTAAAAAGATTGATTCGATTATTCTTTCAACCGATCTTAATGCTTTGGGCGCTTTGGTCGACCGATGCCTTTAATTATTTATTAAACAGAAAAAAAATATAAAGTTATTAGATATGGATTTCTACAATTTAGAAGCGAAAAAGATTAATGGCGAAACAGTTTCGATGTCCGATTACAAAAGCAAGACTATCATAATTGTAAATACGGCAAGCAAATGTGGATTTACACCACAGTTTGAAGGTTTGGAAAAACTTTACGAAAAATATAAAGATCAAGGATTAACAATTCTAGGTTTCCCATGTAATCAATTCGGAAAGCAAGAGCCGGGAGTGGGAGAGGAGATTCAAGTGTTTTGTCAACAAAATTATGGTGTGACTTTCCCGATTTTCGACAAAATCGATGTTAATGGGTCTAACGCTCATCCGATTTTTAAATATCTGAAATCAAATTTGGGAGGATTTCTTGGAAGCTCTATCAAATGGAATTTTACCAAATTTGTAATTAACAAAAACGGAACGCCAATTAAGAGATTTGGACCGACAACAAAGCCAGAGGATATGGAATCGTTTATCAAGAGTCTATTGATTTAATTCAGAAATTATGCGGGTTTTTTAAGTAATTCAAATTCCTGTATTTTATCTTTAAATTCAGATGTGATTTTGATTAAGAAGTCGTGATACAACGGTCCAGCGGATTTTTGGTTGATAAACTTTTTAGTATTGTGTTCTTTATTATAAGAATTTATTTTGCTAATGATTGCTGTTTCTTTTGCGAATAGTTCTTCATACTTTCTCATAGCGTTCAAAGCATAATTCGGCGAAGACCGAAAGTATTTCTTACGTTCTCCAGGCTTGGTGTAGTATTCAACATAATCTAGTTTTACCAAGACATTCAAATTATTGGAAACCGAGCTTTTGCTTGCGTGATGAAGAATTGTAATTTCTTCAAAATTTAATCCAGCTTCTGATGCCAAAATTAATGTTGTATAGATGCGCGCGGCCAAAGGGGACAAACCAGCGCGCTCTTCAATTACTTGTCCTACTTCTTCAATTAGCAAACTATATTCTCTAGATTTGTCTTCGATCATCGTTCAATTTTCAAGTTGGATTCTGTTTTTTTTATTTTAGCGAAAGCTATAATCTTTTAAAAATTATATTGCAGCGATACTGGTAGCTTTTGCTTCTTCAATCTCTTCTTCTTCAGTTATGTCATCAACTGCGCGAGTGTAGCCATCAATATTTTGACCTTTTATACGTTTTCTCAGCATAACTAATCGTCGTTTGCTTAGACCTTCAAAGTGTAAAACGGAAACGTAAACTAGTACTGCAATTCCTAAAAGAATTAATAGTCCGTAAAGCCGCTTGGTCGAAATTAATAGCGCATCAAGATTTATTTTTCTGTACATTCCCATTGCAGTCCGCTTATCTACCGCGGATGCATCTAATTGTCCAGCCATATTTGTCAAAGCTTCTAGGCTCCAAACTCCATCAATATAATTAAAAATCAAACTCCAAACTCCCGGGCCAATCATCGTTCTCACAATAATTAATACTGCTGCAACACCCAAAGTTGCATCAAGAGAAAGATTTCCAAGTGCGTACAACCAAACTCCAATAAAGAGAACCGCCATTCCGAAGCCGCGCAGAATATTTGGAATGATCAACTGTTCGTAACTAAGATTGGGCGAAATCAAGAAGTACATCAATACATAATAAAATATGAAAGCTGAAAATCCGGTTAGAATGTAAATTTTGATAGACTTGTTGTTCACCAGCCATTTCAAACTAAACACACTCGCCAAAATCAATCCTGGAATCATCCAGAGATTGTATGAATTGTCCATCACCGGATTAAATCCTAGCATTCCTATTGTGATTTTACTTTGTAACGAGCTTCCCGCCAAGAAAAAACCTAGCATAAAAAGCATCATAATTCCGTGGATTACGCTATAGTTTTTTAAATATCGAAAATCAACAAATGGTCGTTTTGTAAGTCGCTGATTGATTTGATATAGCACAATTCCAACTATTACTAAAACGGTTCCCAAGATGATATTATCAGATCTGAAATAATTTTCTTGTTTTGCAAATGCGATAAAGTAAGCCATTGACAAGAAGACTCCTGTGTACAAAACCATTCCTGTCCAATCCACATAGATTAAAGGAACTTTTTTGTCAAAGCGTTTGTTGTGCATAAAGATCATTGCCAATCCAGCTAGAAAAAGCATCAGGACTGCCATTATAAAATTGGCATTTTGCCAGTAAGTGGCAAATCCAAATTTTGTCATTATATATCCTGCAATCTGAGGAATAATGATCGCTACGGGATAGAAAATCGAATAAAAACGCGGTCTATTTCCGTCTGGGCTGATGATAAACATCATTGGTAAAATCAGCTCAAGAAGAGCAAACATTTTAAGAAATCCAATAAAAAATGAAGATGCCACAATTACAATATTATTGTCTGTGATTGCGATCATAAAAGACGCAAGTGCAAGGAATAGCAGGGTTCTCATCATCAAAAACTTGGTATGAAACCTCATTTTATATCTGAAGATTACGGGCATACTCACGCCCATTCCTACAACTCCTGCGTAATTTGCAAAGACAATCCACGCGTTATCTGTACCAAGACTGCTAACCATAAAGCTTAGATTGCCTGTGTAGATTCCACTTACTACCAAGATAGGTAAGAGAAATACGACTATCAGCACAAGCATCAGAGGTTTTGGTACCCAGTCTGCAAATAATCCTTTGTTATACATTGTTTAGTCTTTTAATGTCATCACGACGTTCATTCCGACACGTACTTTTTTAAGTAATTCGGCATCATTATTTTCTGTAAATTCAATTTTTACAGGAATTCTCTGTTGAACTTTTACGAAGTTTCCAGAAGAGTTATCTGTTGGAATAGCGGAATATTGGGATCCAGTAGCTGCAGAAATCGATGTAATTTTTCCTTCAAATTTTGCATCGCCCATCGCATCAACTTTAAAGTTTATTACATCGCCAATGTTTACAAGTTTCATTTGAGTTTCCAACATATTGGCTTCTACCCATTTTGTATTGTCTTGTACCAAAGCTGCAATCTGTTGGCCAGGCTGAATAAATTGTCCTGCTGTAATTGTTCTTCTTCCCATAATTCCATCTTCGGGAGCGGTAATTACAGAATATTTCAAATTCAATTTTGCTCTGTTTAATCCAGCTTCTGCAGCTTTTATTTGAGCATCGCTAATTGCCAGTTGAGATTGAGTTTCACTTGTGCTAAGCTGTGCAGTGTTCTTTTGCTTTCTAATTGCGTTGTATTGTGATTGCAACGTTTTTACTTTTGTTTCAATCTGCTGATATTGTTGAAGAGTTACAGCATCATTTTTCAACAGATTCTTGTATCGTGCAAGATCTGCGCGAGCATTATCCAGTTGTGCTTGAATTCCGTAGATATTAGCTTCAACAGTACTTTCGCCACTTCCTACTCTCGCGACAGACGACGTAGCTGCAATTCTTCCCGCCTGCGCCTGACTTAAAACTGCTTCAGCTTGTGCAACCGAATTGAGAAATTCAGTTTTATCAAACTTTACAAGCGTATCGCCTTTTTTAACTTGCTGGTGTTCTGTAAAATATATTGCATCAATATATCCAGGAACTCTAGAGTTTACTGGACTTATATATGCTTTTACCTGCGCGTCACTTACATAAGTGTCGTCATTAATATGTAAGTAATTTTTGATGATATACCAAATTACTAGTAATGTGATAATGAATACAAAACCGTTCAGTAATGTCAAATACAACTTATTTTTTTTCTTAATTTTTATATCTGCTGCCATAATTATATTTTTATTTGGGTGTAATTTTATAGTTGTCCTGTTACTCGCAACAGACGTACATAGTTTAGGATTATATCCGTTTTATCGTCCAAAACCTGCAGTTCTGCTTGAAGTTTCGTGTTAGCCGCATCAATGATTTCAATATATGTAACTAACTAATTTTTGTATTTTAATTCAGTAATTCGGTAATTGTCATCTGCGGCAGTTTTATTTACAACACTCACTTCGCGTTGCTCTACTGCTTGATGGTAATTTTTGTAAGCAGCACTTACATCAGCTTCTATTTGTTGTCTGACCGCTTCTTTTCGTTGATTTGCTTGCTCGATCAAAATCTTATCGACAGCTTCTTTCTTCGGATTTTTGAAAAGGGTTTCAATATTATAAGAAAGATTTAAACCAACTTGATAGGTGTTTGAATATAAATCTAAAGCTGGAGATGTCTGTGGGCGATTTGCGTTGTAACCTGCAAATCCTGCTAAAATTGGTGCTCTGTCTGATCTTGTTAGTTCTAGATTTTTCTCTGCGATTGTTATTTGTGTATCACTTGCGCTGAGTTGTGGATTCTGTGCAAAAGCGATTTGTCTAAAAAAATATTCATCTTGACTTTTAATTTCGTGATTCAAATTATCTAAATCAGGAACAATCAAAATATTTTCTTCTATTCCTGCAAAAAGGCTAAGATTTTTGTTTGTGATAAAAATTGCGTTTTGAACTTGAAGAATACTTTGAACGAGTTGTCTTTCCAAGACTTCAGCTCTTAAAACTTCATTTTTGGTAATCATATCTTGGTCAAAAAAGTAACGTGCATTTTTAGTACGCTCGCTCGCTAGAACTTTATTTTGTTCAAGAATTCTTTTCTGATTCTGAAGATTATAAAGTCGGAGATATAATTCGGTCGCATTTAATTTTACTCCTTGCTCCGTATCCCCAAGTTGATTTTCGCTCAATATTTTACTCAAACCAGCAAGCTCAACAGATTTGTTGATTTTCCCGCCAGCAAATAATAATTGAGTGGCAGAAAGATTAAATTGATTTCCGAAATTAGGAATATCTACCGTCTGGACTTTGCTGAATTTTGTGTCATACAGCGTAACATCACTCAAGTAGAAGGCTTTTACATCCGCGCCAATATCTGGAAGTCGGTTTGTTTTTACTTCAGAAATTCTAGCCTCAGCAACATTCACATTTGTCGATGCGATTTTAAGCTGAATATTGTTTGCGGTGACGTTTGCTCCCAATTCTTGCAATGTCATTCGCTTTTCCTGCATCTCTTGTGAGAATGTGATTTGAGCGCTTAATCCAAAAATGGCTAAGATTCCAATCCTTGTTTTTGTTGAAATATTCATTTTGTTACTCGTTTAATTTAAAAAATTCTACTAGAGAAATTTGGTATGCACTTGTCAGAATATTTTTAGAACTCTGAAACAAGATTTTAATAATTTAATAGACTACAAAGATATAGTTTGTTCGTAACCTTACGAACTAAAAATAATTAAACTTTTGTTAAAGCATTTAGCAACTTAAAATTAAGGAAAAATTTTTCTGAAAATATAATTTTTGATAGTGGTGTAGAAAAATATTTTCATATAAATTGTTGAAAGTAAGTGTTTTGTGATATATATACTTGCGTAAAAAGGTTTTGCTTTCGCGGAAGTTACTCGTGTTAAAAGTTGGTTTTTTTAATTCAGGAGGGAAGTTGGAATTGTTTATGGGTACGGATTATAAATCCGCGCTAACGAAATATTGAGGAATTCGGAAATGTTGGAATTAAATTTTTACGCTTTCGCGAAAGTCACTCGTGCTGAAAGTTCGTTCTTCTTAAAATTCAGGGGGAAGTTGAAGTTTATTGGCGGGCACAGATTTCACCCGAGGCTTTAGCCAAAATGACGAAGTAAATCCGCTGAATGAAAATATAGAGGAATTTGATGATATTGGAATTCTAATTTTTACGTTTTCGCGAAAGTCTCGTGCTGAAGTTCGTTCTTTTACAATTCAGCTGAAAGTTGAATTTGTTTGCGGGCACGGATAATACCCGAGGTTCCAACCGAACTGACGAATTAAATCCGCGTATCGATCACTGACGGCTAGCACGAGCGACAAAACGCTGATAATAAAAATGTTAGAATTTAAAATGGAGAATTTAATATTTCTCGCTTTCGCGGAAATGCTTCATCTTATTAATCGTTCTTTCGATTAATTGTTTTTTCGTTTGTAGATATTCTTCAAAAATATCTCCCAGAATTTTCTCGCTGCTGAATTTCTCGGGATGATTAACCTTATTGAAATTATTGATGGTTGTGATGATTTCGATTTCTTTGTCAACATCACTTTGATAATTTTCTAAAGATACTAAAGTAGAGTATTTCGAAATTTGGAAGTAGCGCTTGCGGTCGCCAGGTTTTGTATAGAATTTTATATAATCAAGCTGAACAAGAACATTAATATTCACAGAAGTAGAACTTTTGCTCGCCTGAATTACATCTTTTATTTCTTCGAAAGTTAATCCGTCGTACGGAGAAAGAATTAGCAAAGCGTAGATTCGCGAAGCCAAAGGCGATAAGCTCATTCTTTCTTCGATTTCTAATCCAAGTTTCTCTATCAGCCGTGCTTGTTCTGTTTCTTTAGTCATCGATTTACTTATTTGTTCGTAACCAAAGATACTCATTCAAGTCTTTATAATAGAATGGTTTTAGTTCAGGTTTATTTATCAGCTTTTGCAGATTCTGCTTTTAATAGAATTGAAACCACTTCCTCCATTCCCCTACTTTTTGCGTGTTGCAAAGTTGTGACGCCATCATTATCAGGAATCGAATAATCGCAACCTGCGTCAACTAGGATTTTTACAATCTCTGTTTGCGTATCGCTTTTGCTTCCCAAAATAATCGCTTCCATAACTGCTGTCCAACCTAAATTGTTTACGTGATCAATTGGGAAGTTGGGAGTTTGGGTGAGAATTTTCACTACTTCTACGTGTCTTCTCTCGGCGGCTGGAATAAGAGCAGATCCTCCATATCTATTAAAGACATTAAAGTCGGCACCGTTTGCTAGGCATAGCTTCAAAATTGGAACAAATCCACTTGCGCCAGCATACAGAAACGGACTGTTAAGCATTTCGTCTTGTGCATTTACATCTGCTCCAGCCAAAATTAGCATTTCAGAAATCGCAGTATCTTCATTATATGTCGCAATCATCAAAGCGGTTCGGCCTTTATCGTCCTTAATTTCGAGATTTGGTTTCGAACTTAAAATTTCTGCAACCAGTTTTGAATCTTGTTTTTCGACTGCTGTTAGTAAGTTAGAATATGATTCTTGAGCTGAATGTGTCATAGTGGTATTTCCTTTTGAGTTGCCGCAAGATTGAAGTGCAAAGCAACCTATCATTAATAAAACAATCGTTCTTGATATTGTTTTCATTTTTTTAAAAATTAAATATATAGCAAAAATAAGGTATTAAAATTACAATGTATATGCGTAGGCAATCTTGGGCGATTTTGAAATTTGTTCTTAATTTTGCATAATATGCCAAAACGTACTATTTTGAATTTCAAGTTTTTTACTTCTGTCTTCTTTATTTTCCTAACGCCTTTTCTTTTATATTCTCAGAAAGATACAATTGTCGCAAAAAACGGCGATGTGATCATTGGAGAAGTGAAAGGAATGAATAAAGGTGTTCTGAAAATGAAAACCAATTATAGCGATACTGACTTTGCAATTGAGTGGAATGGCATAAAGCAGATCAAGACCAAAACAACTTTTCTAATTACTACAACTGATAGCGATCAATACGATGGTTTTTTGAGAAGTATCGACGAGAAAAACGTCCTAGTTTTTCACGAAAGTGACACACTCACAACTATTCCACTTTCGACAATTGTATATTTACGAACCTTAAAATCTGATTTCTGGAGTCGACTTTCAGCTTCTTTGGCATTGGGATATAATTTTACAAAAAGCAATAATTCTAGTCAGTTTAGTCTTCGAAGTACTCTTGGCTATGAAACAAAAAACTGGATGGCTAATGCGAATTACAATAGTATTTCCTCCACTCGTGATGACGCGCAGGCTGTGGATAGAACTGATGCTGCTCTCGCTTATCGTTATTTCCTTAGAAGAGACTGGTTTCCTTTAATCGAAGTCAACTGGCTGTCAAATACCGAACAAAACCTAAAATTACGTACCGTAAGTAGAGTGGGAATGGGGAAGTATATAATGAGAAATAATAAAATGTATTGGGGCGTTCAAGCGGGAACTTCCTATAATAATGAAAGTTTTTCTGGGCCTGCCGCGATTTCGCAAAACAGTCTCGAGGGGTTTGTAGGTTCAGAATTGAATCTTTATAATATTGGTGATTTGAGTTTACTAACTAAAGTCATTGCCTACCCTGGAATAACTGAAAGCGGTAGAATCCGTTTTGACGGTCAACTTGATGTGAAGTACGATTTACCTCTAGATTTCTTTATAAAAGTCGGAGTTACGGTCAATTATGACAACAAATCTGTTACAACGGCAAGCGATACTGATTATATTTTTCAAACTTCTTTTGGGTGGGAATTGTAGAGTCTTCGAGTCCTTAATATGAATCTCGGAGCTTGCGATTGGAAAAGCAGGAGTTTCAATGGGAGGAGCCATAGGTTTCTTTATTCCACTAATAGGAACTTGAGCTGGAACAGGTGGTATAGTTTTTCATCCTATGGTAAAAATGCAGTAGAAGCAGCATACAAATAAAAAAAATGTAAGAAATAAAAATAGATTTAAGTGAACGAAAACTTGTACTTCTTTTATCAGCAGGAATAGGATTTGTTTTTTTTGGTTGTTGATTTATTGTTAATCCTTCTAACTTTGTTAATTCTAGAACACGGTGGCGTAGACACTATTGGCAATAAGGGAACTACATCGCATTCTTTAAATTACAACGATTTTGTGACGCCAGGAAATGACGGACTTGTTAGAGTTAATGATATCTTTGAGAATATATTCAGCATCGCTAAATATGTATTCGATTTAGTGAATCATGTAGATCATGTAACACAAGCTATAGAAAATAATGGATATCCCTCTAGTAGGGAAGTGCAGAATACAGAAAAAGTTTATATACAAATAAAAATTGGATAACATCAAATCCTTTAGGTAATACACAATCTGTGGTTATTCCTGGAATTGTAACATTCACATCTGTTACAAAAAGTGAAAGCTATCGTATTGATCTTATGAATAAAAAGGATTCACTAAGAAAAGCTCAAAAAGCTGCAATTAAGAACAATGAATATAAGAAAAAATTTGGTAACTAATAAGGAGAAAGATATGCTAAATAATAAAATTTTACTTGTAGTCTCACTATTTACATTACAACTACTAACTTATTCTTGTCAAGAAAACAAAAAAGATGTAAATGAAAGTTATCAGGTAAGCGAACAATATTTTGACAAACGAATAGATTATAAAATAGAATTTCCAGACACAGTATATACTGATA
Source organism: Flavobacteriales bacterium (assembly GCA_038243675.1). Lineage (GTDB taxonomy): Bacteria > Bacteroidota > Bacteroidia > Flavobacteriales > Flavobacteriaceae > Flavobacterium. The sequence continues at coordinate 8,524 of JBBSQV010000003.1, read as the reverse complement.
AATCATACCAGGGCATTATAAGATATAAAAGTTTGTTAGATACTATTACGACTAGTTTCGATGATAAAGAAAAAAATCGATACGTTATTTTTTATTCTACTATAGTAGAAAAAATTAATCCCGACCACGCTGATGTAAAAAAAACAGGCAAAGAGTACGGAGCTAGTAATAGCAGAGAAATTTTCCTCTATGACATTATATTTACAAAACCAGGGGATTGTTATATTGACGGAATTATTCATGACTTTGTAATTATTGATGAAAATAAAAAGAATAAAGAGGGGGAAGAACTTGTAAGAATAATAGAAAATGAAGAGCGAGCATTTAAAAAAGTATTTGTTATAAAAAACCCTAAATAATAATATAAACAGTATTTCAGACGATTCTCATATATTCGAAATTTGATAGCGCAAAATTGCACTTAATCGCTCAGATATGCCGACAACGACTGCTCGAATTTGCGATCCGTCCTCGCAAAGTTGCTGTTAATTGATGTAATGCAAATTAAAAAGCAAATCACGAATTGAATACCTTTATGACGCTGGCGGAAGAAAGCTACAAAAAAAGTATTTCAGTACAGTCCACCTATAACCATTACGACATCCATAATAAATACTACCAGTTGCGCGAAGTGTCGTTTTCCCTCTTCGATGGTCTCTGACCTCGAAGCAGATTTTTCATTATTTTGTACCATAAATCTTCAAATCTATTTTCTTTCAAATAAACTACGATCAGGTTGAGAATCCAGTTGGTAATTTTGCAAGCTTACACAATGGAAATATTTCCGAAACCTATTGGCGAACAGCAAGTAGAAATATTAAGCGTAGTTATGGCTATGAATATGACGATCTTAATCATATTATCAATGCTATTTACCTAAAATCGGATGCACAAACCGATGCCTATAATGAAGCATTAACCTATGATGCTAACGGAAATATTCTGGACAAGAGCAAAAATTATAATATTACGATATCGGGATTACACTACCCTAATTTCTTTATATAATTTCGGTCAGCATGCTTCACATTCCATCTAAAATTATTTCCCAAACAGCCATTATCTTCTACTGCGCTCATATCATATTAGAATTCCGAATTATGTGTGACATCAAAATTGTATATTTGTACTTTACTTTAAACTTATGACACACAAAGCAGGATTTGTCAATATAATCGGAAACCCAAACGTTGGGAAGTCAACACTTATGAACGCCTTCGTAGGGGAAAGGCTTTCTATTATTACATCCAAAGCCCAAACTACAAGACATAGGATTCTTGGAATTGTTAATGGGGAAGATTTTCAGATGATTTTGTCTGATACGCCTGGAATTATAAAGCCAGCGTACGAGATGCAAGCTTCTATGATGAATTTTGTAAAATCGGCGTTTGAAGATGCTGATATTCTGATCTATATGGTCGAAATTGGCGAACAGGATCTTAAAGATGAGGCATTTTTCAATAAAATTATTCACGCGAAGATTCCCGTTTTGCTATTGTTGAATAAGATTGATAATAGTAATCAAGAGCAATTGGAACAACAAGTTGCTTTTTGGAGTGAGAAAGTTCCGAATGCTGAGATCTTTCCGATCTCCGCACTTAAGAATTTTAATGTGCCTGAAGTTTTTACTCGTATTATCGAATTACTTCCAGAATCACCACCATATTACCCAAAAGATCAGCTGACAGACAAACCAGAACGTTTCTTTGTCAATGAAACGATTCGTGAAAAAATACTTCTCAACTACAGCAAAGAAATTCCGTATGCTGTGGAAATTGTAACCGAAGAATTTTTTGAAGATGAAAACATCATCAGAATTCGTTCTTTGATTATGGTAGAAAGAGAAACACAAAAAGGTATTGTGATAGGCCACAAAGGAGCGGCATTAAAAAAAGTAGGAGTAGAGGCAAGAGCAGATCTTGAAAAGTTCTTTGGAAAACAGATTCACTTAGAATTATATGTGAAGGTTAACAAAAACTGGAGAAGCAACGCAAATATGCTTAAAAGGTTTGGTTATAATAATTAAATTCCTTTCCTGATAAGCTCTCTTTCTTATTTTGGTTTTAGCAACGATTTTATTTCTTGTTAGAATCAAATAATGAAAAGCAACGTAAATCCCTAGCCCCGATAGAAGTGGAAATCCTTTTTTTATAAAAATCCCGAAGGGTTTTTATGAAAAAAGATTGCAGCGGATAGCGGGAAAAAGCTCCAAAAAAAAGCTTAAAAACTTAAATGTCAAAGGTTCTTGAAAAAATGTACCTTTGCAAAATATTTCAGAAAAAGATGATGAACAATATTGTAGCGATTGTAGGACGGCCAAATGTGGGGAAATCCACGCTTTTTAACCGTATGATACAACGTAGAGACGCCATAGTTGACTCTACTCCGGGGGTGACTCGAGATAGAAATTACGGCAAAAGTGAGTGGAACGGCAAGGAATTCTCAGTAATTGATACGGGGGGATATATTCGTGGCTCGGATGACGTTTTTGAGGGCGAAATCAGAAAACAAGTAGAATTAGCAATTGACGAGGCTGATGTAATAATCTTTGTGGTAGACGTTGAAGAGGGTATTACTCCGATGGACGATACTGTTGCGAGACTATTGCGAAAAGTAACAAAACCAGTCATTCTTGCTGTAAATAAGGTGGATAACTCAATGCGTGAAAAAGATGCATTGGAATTTTATAACCTTGGATTAGGTGATTATTTCACATTTGCGAGTATTTCAGGATCTGGTACGGGCGACTTGCTTGATGCGGTTGTAAATGCGTTTCCAGAAAAACCAATTGAAGAAGATACTGACGCTGATTTGCCAAGATTTGCTGTTGTTGGGCGACCAAATGCAGGAAAATCTAGCTTTATAAATGCATTAATTGGACAGGAAAGATATATTGTAACGGATATCGCAGGTACAACTCGTGATTCTATCGATACGAAATTTGATCGTTTTGGTTTTGAATTTAATCTTGTGGATACTGCGGGAATTCGTAGAAAAGCCAAGGTAAAAGAGGATTTGGAATTTTATTCTGTAATGCGATCTGTACGTGCAATTGAGCACGCAGACGTTTGTATTCTGGTGATTGACGCCACTCGTGGATTTGAAGGTCAGGATCAAAGTATTTTTTGGCTTGCTGAGAAAAACAGAAAAGGTGTGGTAATTCTTGTGAATAAATGGGATCTTGTTGAGAAGGAAACGATGACCACAAGAGACTACGAAAATAAAATAAAAGAGGAATTGATGCCATTTACGGATGTGCCAATTTTGTTTGTTTCGGCTCTTACAAAACAACGTTTGCTGAAAGCTCTCGAGGCTACAGTTGAGGTTTTTGAAGCTAGGAAACAACGTATTCCGACTTCGAAATTCAATGATTATATGCTTAAGATTATCGAAAGTAATCCGCCGCCAGCATTGAAAGGGAAGTATGTAAAAATTAAATATTGTATGCAATTGCCTACTGCGACGCCACAATTTGTGTTTTTTGCAAATTTACCGCAGTACGTTAAAGAACCGTACAAACGTTTCCTTGAAAACAAGATCCGCGATAACTGGGATTTTTCTGGTGTTCCGATTGATGTTTATATTAGGGAGAAGTAGGATAGTTGACAGTTTACGGTTTTCAGTTAACAGTTTTGGTTGACGTGAATTGTTAGTTGAATAGATTAAAAAAGACAACTTTGGGAATTTTTTCCTGGGTTGTCTTTTTTTTGCTATTAACTTTTAACGATGGACTTGCGGTGGAAGGAATTAATGGGAAGCTGAACTGGGATTTAAATAATTTCTTTCAAAAAATGCTATTAAATTTTATTTGGATGCAAGCTAACTCAATTTTCACTAAGCTATAATCTCGTCATTTCTAAGCAACGCAAAAGTCAATGTTAAGATAGAACAAGCTGTTGCCGTTAACTGTAAACCGTAAACTAATTTAACTTCTCTTTTTTTTGTAAATTTGTGAAAACAATCGATTATGAGAACAAGATTTAATTTTTCCGGATATACTTATGACGATTATAAAAATTGGAAAGACGACTGGGAATTAATTGAAGGCTTTCCTGTTCAACTACTTCCTTCACCTTCTGCAAAACATAGTAAAACACAAGTAAAATTTATTATTCAGGCTGGAAATTCTATAAACGCTCAAGGGGCAGATTGCCATTGTGTAGTATTTACAGAGTTAGATTGGAAAATTAATGAAGGAACTGTTGTTCGGCCAGATATTATGATTGTATGTGGCGAATCAAAAGGAGAGTACTTAAACTTTCCACCAGTTTTAATTATAGAAATTCTTTCCCCACATAATTTACGAACTGACCGGGTTGTAAAATTCGATTTATACAGAGAGCAAGGAGTCAAGTTTTATTTGATGGTTGATTGTAACAAAGAGACTGTAGAGGCTTTTGAACTAATTGATAATCTATATAAGCAAGTTGATAAAAACACTTTTAAAATAGACAGAAACTGCGAAGTAGATTTTGACTTTGAGGATTTGTGGAAGTAAAGCTGTTAGCCTTTAGCTTTCAGCTGTTAGCTTTTAGCTTGCAGTAACATATGGAATGCTGTAAGCACTTAACTTATAACCGTAAACTTTTCATTTATGAAAACCGATAATAACATTACTACTTGGGATGAGCACTTGGATTCAAAATATGGTTCAAGTGGAACTTCAACCAGAGAGAAATTTCAAGAAGATTTTGAAGTTTTTAAAATTGGAGTTTTGATTCAGGAAGCCAGAAAAAGTAAAAACTTAACTCAGCAACAATTAGCAGATAAAGTGGGAACTACTAAAAGCTACATTTCTAGAATTGAGAATGATGCTAGTGATATTCGTCTTTCAACCTTAATGAGAATCATTCGTGAAGGGTTGAACGGACAGCTTAAAGTGTCGTTGGATTTGTAGATGTAATGTACGTGCGAGATATTGAATTTCATATAAATACTTATTTAGGTATCCGCATTGAAACTATATCGGTAAAAATAAAATTCACAACTGAGGTTTACAAATTACTATTTAAAAAAAAATGGCAACTCCAGAACCAAGTTCCAAAGTTGCTATTTATATTTTCAAAGCATCAAATTCTCAACAGTCAAGAAAGCTAAAAGTTAAAGGCTGACAGCTGAAAGCTAAGTTACCAACTCCCCCCAGCGCCACCGCCAGAGAAACCGCCGCCTCCAAAACCTCCACCAAATCCGCCTCCACCGCCGAAGCCACCTCCAGATGATCCTCCGAAGCCACCTCTGCCGCCCAATCCGCGACCAAGACTTCCAAGGATTAGAGCATCAGCAAGATCAAATCCGCCACCTCTATTTCCAGAATTTCCTCCGCCACGACCATTATTTTTGTTTTTGGAGATAATAAAAATGATGATTACGATGATTATAATAAAGGGTAGAAGAGGAAGACTCTTATCTTTATTTACTTTTCGTGTTCCTTTGTATTTGCCATTCAGAACATCAAAAATCGCATCAGCACCCTGATCGAGTCCCGCGTAGTAATTGTTATTTTTGAAGTTCGGAAGAATAACATTTCGAATCAGTTCACCGTTAACCCCAGCAGTCAATCTATCTTCCACACCATAACCTGGCGCGATATAAATTTTGCGTTCCTGCAAAGCCAGTAAAACAAGAATTCCGTTATCTTCCTTCGCTTGACCAATTCCCCATTCTTGAGCCCACCTTGGCGTCAGTATTCCAATACTTTCTCCTTTGATAGTTGGTGTCGTGATTACTACAATCTGTGTACTTGTAGAATCAGAATAGTTAATCAGTTTTTGCTCTAATGCTTGTTTTTCCGAAGCGCTCAGTACGTTTGCATAATCGTAAACGCTGGTTTGCATTGTTGGTTTTTTCGGAATATCAAATTGCGAATAGCCTAACTGCACAAAGCACAATAGGAAAAGTATTTTAATATAAAAGTGTTTTGTCATTATTTAATTTTTGAGGTCACCACGCGAAATCTCATTCGGCAGTTCGTCGATGTCATCTTCTTGCCACGGAAAATATTTTTGTAGTTGCTCACCAGCATTTTTAATACCCGCGATTAGGCCTTCTTTAAATTCATTTTGCTTAAAATGAGAACGCATAATGTCTTTTGTCGAGTTCCAGAAAGTTGCTCCCACAATATCATTTAAGCCTTTGTCCCCGCAGATTACAAAAGCGTGATCTTCGACGGCAACATAAATCAATACGCCGTTTTGCAACTCCGTCGTGTCCATCTTTAGTAAATGAAAAACTTCTGTGGCGCGAGTACTATGCGCCACAGAAGCTGTTTTTTCTATATGTACCCGTATCTCACCAGAGGTAGCTTTTTCTGCCTGCTTGATCGCTTCCACAATCTGCAATTCTTCCTCTTTATTTAAAAAATCTTCGACTAAGGACATATTAATTTATTTTAGAATTGAACTTCTACTGGTCTTTCAGCTCCTTCAACCGCATTGAAATATGCTTTCTCTTGGAATCCGAACATCCCTGCAAACAGACTGTTTGGGAACGTCTTGATGTGGTTGTTGTAAGGTTTCACAGCCTCGTTAAAACGTGTTCTTGCAGTAAGAATTTGATTTTCTGTACTTGCTAACTCGTCTTGTAATTTTAAGAAGTTTGCATTTGCTTTCAGTTCAGGGTAACGCTCAACGCTTACCAATAATCTAGAGAGTGAAGACGAAACACCACTTTGCGCAGAGTTAAACGCCGCCAATTGCTCAGGTGTAATGTTCGAAGGGTCTACAGTTACTGCAGTCGCTTTTGCACGAGCTTCAATTACCGCTGTTAATGTTGATTTTTCAAAATCTGCAGCACCTTTTACAGTATTTACAAGATTCCCAATAAGGTCATTACGTCGTTGGTAAGATGTCTGCACATTTCCCCAAGATTCTTCAATGTTTTGGTTGAGGGTCACCGCGGTGTTATTCACTCCTTTAATCCAGAAAAATAGAATTACTATTATTCCTCCTACTATAATCCAAGGCAAAAATTTTCTCATCGTTTTAGTTTTTTTAAAGTTTGTTTAGGTATTTATTGGTTGTTATAATTCATTTTTAATCTTCGTCAGTTGATCGCGTACCGACTGAAGTTTGGCAACAATTTCGAATTTATCCAAGGTTTTTTTCTGTCCTTGTTTCAGGTTTAGTCTTGCGCCTTCAAGCGTAAATCCGCGCTCTTTTACGAGATGATATATCAGTTTTAAATTCTTGATATCCTCCGGAGCAAACATTCTGTTCCCTTTGGCATTCGTTTTTGGTTTTAGAATATCAAATTCCTTGCACCAAAATCGAATCAGCGATGCATTCACGTCAAATGATTCTGAAACTTCGCCTATGCTGTAATACCTTTTTCCAGGTTGTAATTCTTTTTGCATCAGTCTAAAGATTGATTTTCTTGATTTGCCGCTTTGGAAATCGCTATATATTCTTCCGCCGAAATATTGCCATAATAAAAGTTCAAAGGATTTACCACCTGACCATTTTTATGCACTTCATAATGCAAATGTGGTCCTTCGCTTCGGCCTGTACTTCCTACAAATCCTATGACGTCGCCACGTTTTACTTTTTGTCCCGCGCGCACATTATATTTACTCAAATGCGCATAAAGCGTCTCATATCCGTAGCCGTGTTTCAGCACAATATGATTCCCAAATCCACTCGCATTATTATCCGCTCTAGCTACAACAGCATCTCCGGTTGCAAATATCGGAGTTCCAATTTTGGCAGAAAAATCCATTCCTTCGTGAAATTTTCGCGCTTTCGTAAATGGATCAGATCGATAACCATAACCCGAAGCAATTCGCTTTAAATTCTCATTTTTTACTGGCTGAATCGCTGGAATAGCCGTCAGTAATTTCGCTTTTTCTTTAGCTAGTTTTACAACTTCATCCAGAGATTTTGATTGTATGGCAAGCTGTTTTTGCAACACATCCACGCGTTTGCTAGTGTTGATTACCAGTTCAGAATTATTATATCCTTCTAGTTTTCTATATCTATTTATTCCTCCAAAACCTGCTTTTCGCTGCTCATCCGGAATCGGCGCCGAGTTAAAGTAAGCTCTGTAAACATTATTATCGCGCTCTTCAAGATTCTCCATCACATTACTCATCTGATTCAGATTTTCATTCAAGACGGCGTAATTCAAACGCAAATTCTCTATTTCTCTTGCCAGCAATCGGTCTTTTGGAGTTTCAAAAAATGGTGTGTTTAACACTAATACAAATCCCAAACCTCCAAATAACGCAGATGCCACCAAAAATAAGGCTGCATATCCTATTTTCGTTCGCTTTTTAGCCTTAATTTTCTGATAGGCCAAGGTTTCCGAATCATAATAATATTTTACCTTTTTCATATTTTAAAATATCCTATTTTTGCAGTCTGAAAATATGCCTCAAAATGCATTTATTTGATATGTTCAAAACAAATTTAATAAATGTTTTCACTTGAGTCGCCTTTTTTTAGATTATTATAGGCTTTTGTGCCTTGATCCGGCTGTCCATTGCAAGTTCTCAACCTGAAAGCTTTTTTTCAATGTGCCGGCAGGAGCT
>JBBSQV010000002.1:0-81077 GCA_038243675.1 Flavobacteriales bacterium | reverse complement strand
TCTATAAATCACAAGAATATTACTGACTTGTATCCGCATAATTATAAACTCCAAGTGCAAGAATCTTCCCTGTAATACTTCATAATCTTACCAGAAAACTATTTTATATTATATGGTATGCACTTAGTCGGGGGGATACTTAATTTTTCTATTTTAATGTTAAATAAAAAAAATTCATTATTAATTTTAAGTGTTGCAAAGCCAAAGTAATTTTCAAAGTATCGAAACTCACTAAGTATCATTTGATTTTCATTCTGAGAGATCTTGTCAAACGCAATAGGGATATCTTCTAAAAAAACATTTTTCGCAACAAAATTATGGCTCGAATATACTATTCTGTATTTACCAAGTTCATGAACATTATATACACTATTTAAAGGGAAAATTTCTAATATATTTTCCTTATTTACTCTATAAATTTTAAGCATATGTTAAAGTTAAAAAATAATTAAAATTCCTTCAAATATGCTATCATCGTTTCCTGTATCTATAATCTTTTTAAGTATTTCAGTTGACTTTTTTAAATCATTCTTTTCGAGCACCGCCAATAAATCTTGTAAATTACTTCTGGCAGAATCTCCTTGCACATTAATCATTGGTAGAAGTCGTTGGGCAATACAATAATCTAATGGTCGTGAAGCCTCTTTTTTCATCCATTCTTTTGCTACAAAACAATATTTCTTAATCGCAATTTCAACTCGCGGACTTACTGGAATTCTCAGTATTTTGAATTTCTTTTTTACTTCATTGAAAATAATATTCACTTCATCTGAAAGCTCAATAGTTTTTATCTCCGACTGAAAATCGAAGAGATTAAAAAATTCGATACATTTTTTGTACGAAATGTTTAATTTTTCAACATCATCAACTGTAACGTTATTAATATTAAAATTTGTTGTGGGGATTTGTATTATATTGGCTCTATCAATAACTCTCGGCGATAAACTTTCAGTTGTTTGATCATAATTAATAGTGGCAATAAATCGAAGATTGTTTGCAAATTCTAAATTTATATTGTTCCCCAGCGGGATAGTTAAATGATTATCTATGCTAGCAGTAGAATCTGTTAAATTGTAAAATGTTGACCAATAATGCTCGATTGGGCTTAAATTAGCTTCGTCTAAAATGATGAAGGCTAATGGAGATTCTTCATATGTCTTCATTTTAGATTCGTAGTCCAATTGTAATAATAGTTCATAAATTCCAGTGGGAGCTGAATGAAATTTATTACTTAAAGGATTTTGGAAACCTATTAGATCTTTCTGGGAGGACCAGCCACGGCTTACAGATACTTCAGAAATTCGACCTTTTGGTGCTAATATTCTCGTCAATATTCGAGCTAGACTTGTTTTGCCCGTTCCGGGAAGACCTGCAAGAATTGTTAAAGTATTTTGATGAATTGATATCAGTAAGTTATCTATAAAATGAGTTTCATAACTTCTCCCATTTTTATTCAGAACTGCAATTAGTTCTGTTCTAAATGTATTATAATCATCGTATTTGTCTGCTGTAGTAAAATTAAGGAAAAGTCTATCTTCACTTTTATCGTACTCAGAAAGGTCTCGTCCGCTGAAAAAATCAAAATACTTTTTGTTTTTAAATAAATCAATCAATCCCTTTAATGAGTCTCTTTGCGTCTCTTGATTTTCAACTTTTAACTTATCGACAGAGTATTGTAAATCTTCTTCTGCTTTCTTCAATTCGTTGATCGTTTGTTTTACTGAATTTAATTCACCTGATTTTTTTTCTGTTTCGTTTTGAATGTCAAAGTCCAACGTACTTCTTTCATCTTTTAGCTTAATTATATCATTTTCGAGTTCAGATTTTATTTTAAGTAATTCTTCCTCCTTTGTTTTGCTAAGATTTTCTAATTCTAATCGAAGTAAATCCAATTTTTCTTGTTTCTGAAGGGTTTCTTGTTGTATTTGGTCTTTCCGTCCAGAAAATGTTTCAACATTTCTTTTCAATTCAAATTCTTCATTTTGTAATCTTTCTATTTCAGTTCTTATATTTTGTAACTCTGGTATTACAACAGCAAGTTCCTTGTCTGAAATAATAATATCTTCGGTCTTTTTCAGTATATTGGCTATTCTTTGGTTTTCTTGCAGATATTTTTCTACGGATTTTATTTTAGATGTTCTGTTAATAATTTCTAATAAATTTTCTACATAATTTTTATCAAATGTTTCGGAATTTTCCGCTAATTTGGTTTTGAAATCTCTTATTATTTCAGTATCATCTTTAAAATCAAGAGCATTAACTAATTCTAATTTATTGAAAGACGGGATGTGAATTTTTCTAGTAAGTTCGTTGGCGGTGAATTCGATATAAGTATCGTTACTAAGTTTATACTCCCCAAATAACTTCCAAAAGTTCTGTTCTACGACAAAGTAACCTTCACTATCTTTACTTAATACCTTAAATGGCCCAATTATTTTATTTTCACATTCAATAAAAATAGGAGCATTATCTTCAACATATATATCTAATATTAAAGAGTCAAGATATGGATCCAATAACTTTATACGTGATGTTGAAACTTCAATAATTCCTGGAAAAATTTCAATAACATCATTTTTATCTGTCGCATGAATGTTAGAAGCGAAAGTTTTACATTTTGGTAAATTAGATCCTTCTGCATATCTATCATTAAAAATTATACTACCATATGAAATTTTTAAGATTTGATTTACGTTGGTATAATTTGATAATAATTTATCTGGATAATAATTATTTGTAAGAGTAATTACTTTTTCCATATCATATGCATCAATATCTACAACTGCTGCATTGTCGTAATACAAAATGGGAATAACATTTCTGTCGGGATAATCTTCATCCTTTACTACTAAAATAAAATTATTATTTGAGAATCTTAACGCAGAGTCAGCTTTGTAACTAAATTGGTCTTCACTTATACTTCCTTTTTTCATTTAAAATTATTGTTGTTAAATTATATTCTTTTTTTGGTGTATCAGTCATTCAAGGGTTTTACAAATAATATTTATGAGAATTTGCGTAAAAAAATTATTTTAGTCAAGTACTCTAGAAAAGCAGTTCGTAAAATATGTTACGGCTAATTTATCTATAAATTCTTTAACCTTTCAAATTTTCTTCGTGTAATTCACACCAATTGAAAATTTTATCCCGCGCAAGGGATGGCAATGGCCCGAAAAAAACGGGCGGGATACATCCTTTGCTGCTATTCAAAAATTTCTAATTTGAAACCTAGAAGTTGTGGCAGCAAAGTTTTGAACAGTTCGTTAACATTGAGGAGATTGCCACGCTCCGCTCGCAATGACAGCCCGACCTTTGCCTAAGGAAATGGTCATAGAAAACGTAAATATTCCAAAATTTGCCGAAATATTCTTAAAACGACTGGCGCAGGTTGCCTCCAAAATATAAGTCTGGAAATTAAAAAAAGACCACAATTTTCTTTTCAAAAAACTCTGATCTCTCAATGTATTTTACTGCTGTTGTTTACATAGTTTTTACAAAATCTAAAAAGACTTTTTTGTGTAGTTCAAGATCCAAATCTGGCGAAAGTGATGCGCGAACTATATAATCTTTATCACCTTCCTTGGTGGTGCCTTGCGTGGATGTTGCGGGAATTGTCCAGTAACAGCCTTTTAACTGGCCGTAACTGACGCAAAATTTGCTCTCATTTGGAATTTCGGTAATCATCAAATTGATTAATTTTAAATTCAACTCACGCTTATGAGCTTCCCTTGCTTCGGGTGTATTGCCTTTGGTAGGAAGATCTAACGAGAAAACTGAGGGCGTAAAATTGTGATTTGCGAGTTCGTCTGATACAAAATTGATTTTGGCAGAGGGTAAAACCTCGTGAATATAATTCACAAATTCACGGGTATTAATGTACGCCTCCTTGATGCGCTGATTCATAGACGGCAATTGCCGGGCCAAAATCGCATACTGAAGATCGGTGGCTTCGTTGTCGCAAAGATTGAGATGAAGCTCAATTTTGTCCATCAAATCATTGGTTTTCGAATTTCCCACGACGTAGCCTGCAGTACATTTTCCGCCGCTTGGAAACTTGGATCCGCTGGCATACGAAATGCTGCGAACGGTAGAAAGAATCTCGCCCTCGCCCAGAAAATGAACGTTTGGACAAAAAGTTTGGTCTAAAATAAATATCGAATCAATCGCATCTTCGCCATTGGCAGTTTTGCGTTTTTTGCTCAAAACAGATTTCAAATCTTCAAGATTCGGAACTTCGACACGAGGATTTGTCGGAATCTCGGCAATGATATATGGAACGGCATCCTCGTGGGCAATTTTCTCGAGAATGCTATCGATACTTTGCACCATTTCGTTGTCGCCATCGACCGGTAAATCTACGATTTCGACATTGTCAAGGCAATCCGCCACGCGTCGGGCTTGGTCGTTTGTCCCGCCGTAACAGTTGGGCGGCACAATAAATTTGATTGCTTTACCAGGATGATTTTGAATCGCGTCGTGCACAGCGCCCATCATAATAGCGTATTGCATCGAAAGTCCACTCGAAGCCACTAATGCTTTGCTGGTTGTACCAGAAATTTTATTTAGTAAATCTTGAACGCTCTTTTTGTCGGCTTCAAGATTGCTTTCTTCGGTAGGCAAAGTCGAATTTTCGACTAGCATTTTTAGCGCAGTCAGCGTGTCGGCTGGCGTCATCGCGATGGTTTCGCGACGTCTAAAGTGCTGAATATCTGAAATATATTTTTTGTTGTCTTTTCCATTTATCAATAGAATACTACCAAGTGTTGGAAGAATGCTAACTAGAAAGTCAATATTGGAATTCATTTCATAGTTTCCAACAGTTTCATCTTGATGAATAAAAATCGTGCTTCCGTCAAAAGATACAATATCTGTCTGACTGTCAATTTTTTTTAAATCGAATTTAAATCCATACACTTTCCGAATAATTTCGGCGTCAAAAAAGTCTGGAAGTTTGTTGGTATAAAGAATCTGAGTGTTTTTATTCTCTAATAAATTCGTACGTAAAACCGCCAAAAGAGGAGTGGTCTGCGAAGAGAAAATAATAATATTATTTGGATTTAGATTCTGCAATTTGGCAATTCCCCATTCGAGAATACAGGATAATGGATGTCCTAATCTAATATAGTCATAAGCGGTTGGAAGCGCCGCCAGCGCTGAAGTTTCTGAGTTATTAGCTTCAAAAAGACTTTCAAACTGCTGCAGGAATTCGGTTTTTGCCAACTCTTCATCGTAAATATCTAATCGGTGAGTGGTTAGGTTTAGCCAATCTGCTGGCATATTTTGAAGTACATTTTTTATATAAGGAAGTAGATTATTTTCTTTCATAATTTGCTAGGTAGATAAGGCTGCAAAGGTAGGGAATAATGGGGAATTGGGATTAGTGATTGGGAAATAGGAATGGGAAAATTGTGAAATGGGGAATAGGGATTGGAGAGCGGAGAGTGGAGAGTGGGATGTAGAGAATAGGAAGTATATAGGAAATTGGCACTAGTTGCTGTATAGTTTTTGTAATCAATTTCACTTGCCGATTCTAAAAATTCTACAATTGACCATATAATGCCCAAAATATTCTACAATAAAACTTATCAGTAGGATCGGGCTTTAGCTTATTCAAAATGGTGGAAAGAATTTGAGGAATAATTTTGTACAATTACGCCAGATTAAAAAGTATGTAAACGCCAGTGTGCTAGCTCCCTCTCCTTTGGAGAGGGCGGGGGGTGAGGACTATCCCACCAGGCCTGCGTCCATATATTTCCCATCCTTATCCACATTAATCTGGATTTGATGTCCCCAAAATATGTCGTCATCGTGGCAATAGATTTGAGATGAACAGTCATCATTAAAGATTATCGAATCTATAGAAACTCTTTTTCTGAAATCTTCAATTGTAGTTTTCGGTTCTGTTTCAGTAGTTATTTCATTGAGTTCACGCCAAGAGTCATTTTTAAGTTTTATCATTTCGGGTTCCATTTCTATAAGCATTTCTTTATAAAACTCTGTTTGGATTTGATTGTCTACAAATGATAATAAGAGATCTAATTTATCTGGAGTTGTATTGTAAATGTTAATGTCAAATGCAATTTCATCAGTTGTGAAAATTCCTTCAAACCATTCGAAATCCTCATTATATATTAACGGTCCAATTGAAGGAATTGTAATTAAAAGATTTTGTACCTCTGGCTTTTGATTATCTTCCTCTTCATATTTTTCATTGGATAAAGATGAAAATGCATCTTCCAATTCTTGCTCAGTAAAGTCGTCCCAAAATTCCAATTTCCTTTGAACTTCGGCTAAGTTAGTTGTGACAGGTTGGTCGTCGCTGATAAAAATTTGAATTTCTTTTCCAAGAATTTTTAACCCTGAATAATTTTTATTTTTGGGAAGAAAAATATTTTTTTGAGTATTTGCCGAATCTGACGATGTTGTGATGGTAATTCCCCACTGAAAATTTTCTCCATTTGGGTGGCAGTTGAGGACAGTTTGTTTTCCGTCATTTATAGATAAATCAAATTGTCTCAATAAAAGTAAAATAGAGTTCTCAGTATTCACCGCCGCCAAAGGAGCGAATTCATTCAGATATTTAATTAGAATAGTAGAATCACCGCACCTCGCTTGCTCTAACATTTCACTTAAGTTGTAATTCCAAGCATTTTCTAGCTTTTTAGACAGATTGTTTTCAGATTTCATTTTGCGCAGTTTTAAATTTTAATTCAAATTAGAGATAAGAAATAGGAAATTGCGAGACCTGAGAGGAATTTAAGTTTTGTTTGGTAATAGTAGGTCTGGAACTAATTTTCTAGTTTGAGGGATTAGAGTTTCTAAGAGGCTATTTTTCTGTTTTTTCCTGAATAATATACAATCCCCATTTGGCTTTTTTGCCGTAAATGGCAATTGCAACTTCTGAGTCGTAATAATTGTACTCTTTATTCTCAAGACTGCAGCTGCTCTTCTTGCCATGAAGTGCTTTTTCAAAATCACTATACATAATTTCGTTACCATTGATAAGTACAATGGGAATATGATCATCCTGACTAATCGATATATTCCCTGACACCATTATGATAAGACTTGCAGTTATTTCATAACCTGAATTTATTTCCGCTATTGTAAGAATATAATCTTCAGTACTTCCATAATCATAATTATTATCCTTTTTATTTTTTGGTTCTATTACATCATAGTAAGAAACTCGGATGACATTATCATCATCTATTAATTCACTTGGAATCTTCATAGAGAATGTTCCATCTTTTAAACTGTAAGCATTAAATTGTCTCGTAGCTGTTACAAAGGTTATTTTAGCGTTGTTAACCGCTCTCTCACTTTTATATTTCACTTTTCCTTTGAAAATAGTGAAACTTGCAGGCTTTGAAAGATTTCGTTTTTGCTTTTCTTGGATTTGATCCTCACTTATCCTTTTGTGAGTCTGCGAAATTTCAGTTTGAATAGTAGTATTATCTGTTTGAATTGGCTGTCCAGAAGCAATCATTGTGGTTGCCAGCATCAATCCTGCCGCCACATTTGAGTATGGAATTTTGTAATCTGTAGGACTCTCCAAATTAATCAAAGGCATATTCAGCTATGTTTGAGTTACTCTAGCACATAGATTTCCTCTGCTATTCTGCATCTGCTTGCTGATCTCCAAATGTGTTAATTTTGTAAAATCAACCACGGTTTTTGCACGACATTGCAGTAATTGCCAGATTCTGATGGTGTCATTTTCTCCCAGTTTTCTGAACAAGGTTTGCTGATTTTTAGGAATTTGGTTTTCATTTGCGTGGTAATTAGCATCTATTGTAAATAATTGATAATCTGCGATATGGATTACTAATGTAATATAATTTTAATACTAAAAATAGAAATTGATAACATTAAAAAAATTATTTAGTAATAAGAACTTTATAGGCAAGTTTCAAGAGTTTATCTTACTCGAAATGTTTTTCTGTTTTCAATATAAGTAATGATATCAGCTCCTTTTGATAATATTTGTACTTATCTTTTATATTTAAAACAATTAATTTGGTTTGATAGCCATTGCCGAAAGTATCTTTTATAAACTTTGCGTGCATGCTTTCCATTACAAAAATGACGTCAGCCCAGATCAGCATTTCGTTTTGTAGGGGATTTGTGCCCTCTCTTTCGCATTGTTTGATATTTGTTCCAGCAGATTGAAATTCAAGAGTTGGGTATTTTGAACTAAAATAATCCTCCGCAGTTTTTGAACGCTGTTTATTTACTGAGCAGATGATGAGAAAGTTTTGGGCCATACTGTATTTTTATTTAATAACGATTTCTTGCTATGAAATCTACATTTACTTAAGTCTATTAGAATGCGTGATCATTGCATCTACGAATTTGGTTTTCTTAATAGTTTCTAGAAAATTCTGATTTGCAAATTTTAAAGCCATAATCTTTCTGTCTTCTGAATAATGAAGGTAAAATACATAATTTTGGCTTTCATCAATAATATTGAAGTCGTGAAATCCTCCATCGTCCTGCGTTAATATATAGAAATTTCTAAAAAATATTCATAAATCCGAGCCTATGGCTCTTTTGTGTTTTCTTATCGTTCGTTTTTCGCAGGACTGAAGTCCTGCGCTACAATAATGTCGAGCCTATGGCTCTGATATAAATCCGAGCCTATAGCTCTTTTGTGTTTTGTTATTGTTCGTTTTTCGTAGGACTAAAGTACTGCGCTACAATAAAGTTGTGCCTACGACTCTGATATTTACGTATGGTTTCTTTTATTGAGATGAATGCAGCCTTGCGCTACAATAATTCTGAGCTTACGGCTCTGATATGTATTGTGACATCTTAATCCCGTAGGGAAAACCATTATTGTAACAACTGATTTTGATCCGTTGCATATATTGTGAGTATGGCTCAAATTCTGGAGGAACGACCCTTATGATTTACTGTTAATAATTGGTAATAATGGAAATTGAAAAATATAATATTTATGTACATTTTGAATTAACGTGCTATTATAAATTCGAGCCTATGGCTCTTTTGTGTTTTCTTATCGTTCGTTTTCGCAGGACTGAAGTCCTGCGCTACAATAAAGTCGAGCCTATGGCTCTGATATTTAAGCATGATTACTTCTATTGAAAAGAATGCAGCCTTGCGCTATAATAATGTCGAGCCTATGGCTCTGATATCTAAGTATGGTTTCTTTTATTGAGATGAACGCAGCCTTGCGGTACAATAATTCTGAGCTTAGGGCTCTGATATGTATTGCAACATCTTAATCCTGTAGAACGTTCGAGAGCTTACTGATAATCGGCCTCGTTTCTAATGAGTTTAATTTTCATTTTAAGTTTCGTTTGATTCCTAATCAAAATTATTTATTTAATTAGTGTAATTGAAAAGGTCTTTTGCGCAAGGGGTGGGAGCGGCATCCTTTGCTGCCAATCAACAATTTCAAAATTGAAAACTATAATTCTGGAAGCAAAGATACAGTGGACGACCCGACCTGAGCCACACGAGATTTTCAATGTAAGCAAATTTCTTTCTGGCGAAGGTTGCGCCCAAAAAATCATCATCTGGCTTAGAAAAATCGCTATTTCAAAGACGTTTTTTTACTTTCGACCAGTGAAATGCTCCATCGTTTTGTAAATCCCGAGGACGCTACCGGCGAACCAATCGAAGACATTTAAGGGCATTATTGCTTGGCCGAAACGGGTGAATCTGTAAATGTAGCCTGGGATGGTAATCATTTTCTTGTTGCGCTCAATTGCTTTTATGATCGTCAGCGATGCTGCTTCTGGCTCGAGTATCGGAATTTTCGATTGTACGCCGTCAAACATTCCGGTGTTGATGTAATAGGGAAGGATTGTGGTCACGTTGACGTCTTTTTCTAATTGTTCCATTTCTAAACGCAGACTATCTGACCAGCCAATTAACGCCCATTTGCTAGCTGCATAAACGGACATTTTTGGGTTGGAAATTAAACCTCCCGAAGATGCAATATTGCAAATATGACCTGAATTCTGACTCATCATTTCTTGCAGAAATGCAGCAGTAACTAGCATTGGCGCATTGGAATTAATCTCCATTGTTTTTAAAATTTCTGCGGTGCTATGTTCGTGAAAAAACTTGCCGACAATAATTCCCGCGTTGTTGATTAGTACATCTACAGTTCCAATTTCCTGCTTAACTCTTATTGCAGTTTCCTGTATTTGCTCGATATTTGAAACGTCTACATTGTATCCAAAAACACCACCTTTTGGAGATAATTCGGCAATAGTTTTATCGATACTTTCTTGATTTATATCCCAAATTATCACTTTGGCGTGCCGCTCTAATAATAAACGGGCCATAATTTTTCCGATGCCTGATGCACCACCAGTAATTAATGCGATCTTTCCTTTTAAATCTTTCATTTTAGTATGTTTTGAAAATTTCGATTTTGCGAAGTTTGGAGCAAAATACTAAAATTATTTAAGTATTTGACAAGTACTTGCGATGTAGGTGAACTTGAGGTTGGGGACCCATTGAATGTTGTCAGCTGTTGATTATTTATACAGTTCATCGTTGATTTCTTCAGTACGCTAGTACGCTGATTTGGAATTAATCTGTAGTTGTAATAAATTTAATCGCTTCCTGAATGTTTTTGTCTTGTAGTAAATTATCAAAATTATCTTGTTTTACAACACTTATATCTGGAATCATTTGATCGTAAAAATTTCCATTTCGATCGCAGTCATACCCAACGGTCACAGTCATATAGGCAGTAAAAGCTAAATCTGCAATTCTATTGGTAGTAGTTTTTCCATAAGTTTTGTCGCCAATAAAGATGGTGTTTTCTCTGCCTTTAAACGACATTGCAGTGACTTCGCCTGAACTAGCAGTAGCCATATTTGTAATGACTGCAACTTTTGTTTTATCTAAAAGTGCTCCTTTTGGATTTATATAGTGGGTGGTTCTACCATTTTCTAGATACTTTCCTTTTGATAGCTTGACATTAAGTGTCTGTGTTTTATTTATATCAAGCACGCCCCAAACCTCATTATCACCGAGGAAATCATAAAGCGCTAAAATCATCGGCATACAGTCTCCACCAGTATTAAATCGTAAATCGATAATCCAACCTTTTAAATCTGTAGAAGTCTTAATTGCATTGATTGCATCATACATCGGCTGAGATTGCTTGTCAATATTTTTTTTGCTTCTATCTTCAAAACTCATTCCTGGCATTAAAATATAGCCGTATTGATTGTCCAAAACCTTCACTTCAAATTTTGGACTAGTAGCGAATTTCTTTTGCCATTGAGCGCTGAAATCTTTCGCCTTTGGTCCTGCAAAATTACTCGCGTAACTTGAATAATTGTAATAAACTCTGCTGTGATCTGCTTTAGCAAAATCAAAAATAGTGGAAACTTCTTTTAATGAATTTTGAAAACTATTGTAATCGTTTAAATTTTGGTTGACTTCTGATTTAATTTTTGGCCAATCTACTTTGTCTTTGTATAGATAACCACCTTCCATCGCAGAAAATAGCTTATCATAGAAAACTTGGATACTGTCTTGGGAGGTTCTTACTTTTTGAGCGTTTATGATGTTAGTGAAGCACAGAATAAATAATATTGTTAGGATTTTTTTCATGGGATCAATTTGCAAGTGGCTCCCGAACGGCAAACATTTATTGATTTTCTTAAAGCTTTGCATATATAGTTTTAAGTTCTTCATAATTATTAAACGTTAGCGTTTTTTTCGGTGGTTTATATTTTATTAAAATTTAGAGAAGTAATTTAAATGACTACAAGTATTGCTCTGTTTTCTTTACAACGGTTTGCCCATTATACAACTTTATTCTTTTATAAACTTCTTTGTGACTTTTCCTTTCGCTGAAAACACCTCAATTATATACAGTCCTTCTGAAAGTTTTTCGACATCAATTTTAGTAGAATTATTTAATTGCGTAATAATCACTTTCCCTGTAAGATCTGAAATTATTATTTTTTCGATTTCCAAATTACTTTTTAGAGACAAGGTGTTTTTGGCAGGATTAGGGTATAGAACAAAATCTTTGCTCGAATTACTAGTAAAGTCATTTGCCGATAAGGAATTAACGAAATCAAAGATTCCCTCAGGACATTCTGGAGAAGCGACCATTGTCCATTCGCTACGTTCAGAAGGGAGACAAATTGAACGGACATAAAACACTATACATCCCGATGGCAAACCTACTAGAAGAAATGGCTTGGCAGCAGTGACATACAAAGGAACCGCAGGTGCTTGATCTCCAATTTGGTAGTCTTGTACGGCTCCAATTTCCCAAGCAGTAGCTGTTCCATTTTCAGTCCAATCTAATATTGCTGAATTACCAATATAATCGACGATAACGGTGAAATTTGTTGGAGCTGGACATTGTGCATTTGCAGCAAAAATGATTGAAAAAAGAAAGCAAAGTAAAAGTGTTTTCATAATTCATAATTTTGTTAAAAATAGGAAATAAAGTCGATTATTAAGGTACTAATTACTAGAAGAACTTTAATTTTATTAGCTATTATGAAAGTACTCATCATCCAAATCTTTGTTTATTCTTAGAATCTTAACTTATTCTCTAATTTGCCCATCAAATCCATTCTTACCCGCAAAACTGCGCTATCTTTGCAAAAAAATTATTATGCCCAAACTTTTATCCGATTTAGGAATTAATCCTCAACTTCAACAAGCTTTAACCGATTTAGAAATCACCGTTGCCACCGATATTCAGGAGCAAGTAATTCCGATAATTCTAAATAAAACCGAAGATATTGTTGCGCTTGCCAAAACTGGAACGGGTAAAACGGCGGCTTTTGGATTGCCACTTTTGCAGATGGTAGATCTAAAGAATGAAAATATTCAGACCGTGATTTTATCGCCTACTCGTGAACTGAGTCAGCAGATTTATAACAATATTGTAGGCTTTTCAAAGCATCTTCCAGAGGTGTCAATCGCCTTGCTTACGGGCGGAAGTCCAATCAAAACGCAGATTGAAGATCTGAAATCTACCACTCATATTGTGGTGGCAACCCCAGGTCGTTTTCTTGATTTATTGGAGAAAAATGCTCTAGATATCAAGTCGCTAAAAAAACTAGTTTTAGATGAAGCAGACGAAATGTTTCAAGCTTTAAAAGAAGATTTAATGCCGATCTTGAAAGCGATGCCCAAAAATCGCCGCACCCTTTTATTTAGTGCGACAATGCCGGGTGAGCTCAAAGAAATCGTTCATAACTATATGTCCAAAAATGTAATTTTGGTTAGTTCAGAAATGGCAACTTTGGGCCACGAAGGCATTAATCACCAATATATGGTGGTCGATCCGATTGAGAAATTGGATGTGCTTTTACACTTTTTGAGCACTCAAGAAGGCGGAAGAGGAATTATTTTCTGTAAAACCAAAGCGGCGGTCAATAAACTGGCAAAGAATCTCGCGATGCGCAAAATCTCTTCGGGCGCATTGCACGGCAGTTTGAGTCAGGGAATTCGCGATCGTATTATGGAGCAGTTTCGCGCAGGATATATCGATATTCTTGTCGCTACTGACTTGGTTGCGAGGGGAATTGACGTCAAAGAGTTGGCTTATGTGGTCAATTATCACTTGCCAGACACCTACGAAGCATACGTACACCGTTCTGGACGTACCGGTCGTGCAGGTGCGAAGGGACTTTCGATGACTATTTTGCAGCCTGAGGAAGTGGGCGAAATTGCAGATTTCGAAAAAGAGTTGGGCATCAAATTCATCGCTGCCAACAAAGCTACTGCCGAAGATATCGAGTGGAACAACACCTTGGTTTGGGCTAAGAAAGTGTTTAAAACCAAGCCTAATCGCGAAGTTCCAGAAGATATCAAACATCAGATAAAAACTATTTTTCACCATCTGACCAAAGAGGAATTGGTGGATAAAGTGCTAGCAAATTATATAGCGGAGAAAGGGAATTAGGAATTTGTGAACAAGGATTAGCGAGTACTGTAGGGATTGGGAGATTTTCTAGGAGACTTCTTATTTGAAGCTTTATTGCTTCGCCCGTTCGCTTTGCTCTGGTCTGCTGTCCGCTGTATCTTTCCTGCCCAAAACAAAGGTCAGGAAAGGATGAGTCCCGCCCGTTTTTTTCGGGCCGTTCCCATCAGGGCTAGGGGATAAATCTTCGAATGAAATAATATTCTAAATTACAAATTATTTTACTGATTTTTATTTTTTATTTGCGAACTTAGTCCGACTTAGAAGATGAATAAGCAATTTTTTAAACTTGCTTTTTCAAAATAACTACATAGAAAATAAAAAATGAATCCTGTGAAAACTCAATACTTACTACTTTTATTCTGTTTATCTTTTTGTTCTGCTTTCGCTCAAACCAGTATAAACCGAAATCCAGATATTGCGGAAATGGTGCAAGAGGTTAACCCTGATTCCATAAAATCGTATATTAATACTCTTGTTGATTTTGGTACACGAAGCACAATTAGCGATACCAAAAGTAAAAAAAAGGGAATAGGTGCGGCCAGAAACTGGGTTGTATACAAATTTAATCAGTTTGCAAAACACAGCGACGGCAGGCTAACAGCTTATCTTGACACTATAACGTACAAACCCGATCGAAAACGTGTTGATACAGCTATTCTATTAGGAAATGCAGTTGCGGTATTGCAAGGAACCGATAAAAATGACAAGCGTGTTTTTATTATCAGTGGACATCTTGACAGTAGGGTAAGTGATGTTATGAATCGTAAGAGCAATGCTCCAGGCGCAAATGACGACGGTAGTGGTGTTGCTGCACTTATAGAGAGCGCGCGAATTATGAGCAAACATTCTTTCCCTGCGACGATCATTTTTGTAGCATTAAGCGGAGAAGAACAAGGATTACTTGGCGCCACATTTATGGCAGAGAAAGCCAAGAAAGAAAATTGGGAAATTGAAGCTGTTTTAAACAATGATATGATAGATAGCAACAATAGTAGTGGTACCAATATCCTTGACAATACAAAATTGCGGATTTTTAGTGAAGGTTTACCAAATTATGAACTTGATAAAGAGGTTAAAAACATCAGATCGCAAGGGTTAGAAAACGATAGCAAAAGCAGGCAATTGGCAAGATACATTAAGGAAATTGGCGAACGATATGTTGATCATATAGAAGTAAAATTAATGTACCGCAGCGATCGATTTTTGCGTGGTGGTGATCATCTTCCTTTTATGGCAAATGGTTTTACGGCAGTGAGATTAACAGAAATGAATGAAAACTATAATCAGCAGCATCAAGATTTGAGAATCGAAAATGGTATTGAATATGGTGACCTAATAAAATTTATGGATTTTGAATATTTGCGTAAGAATGCCAGTCTTAATCTTTCTGTCCTTGCAAGTTTGGCAAAAGCACCATCTGTACCTACAGATGTTATGGTTGACGTAAAAAATTTAAGCAATTCGGCTGCATTTACTTGGAAAGCACCAAAAAGTGGTAAAGTAAAAGGATACAATGTATTAATGCGAGAAAGTAGTAGTGCCATGTGGGAAAAAAAGTTTTTTACAACTAAAACTGAAATAATCCTGCCTTATAGCAAAGACAATTATTTATTTGCGATCCAAAGCGTTGGAGTGGATGGAAGCGAAAGTCTTGCAGTTGTACCAACGATACAAAGATGATTAAGTATAAACCAAGCTAATATGATAGTAATTTTAAAAATACAAAGTCTTTATTTTTAATTTTATATAATATTATTTACAGCAATTTGGTTTAATAAAGCAGCAATTTAAAACTTTCGTCTTTTTTGTTACCGATTAAAAATGTAATTTCTCCAAAAGATGTTTTATCAAAAGTCGGGAAATCCATTTTCTTCCACGAAATGAAGCAGATAAATCTTTAATTGAAATTTCAATTTCTTGCCAATTATCGTTAGTATTAGAAGAAAAAATTGTGATGTAAGACTGAGAAGTAGTTATATTGTCTTTGATTCGGAAACGATACTCTTTACCATCATCTTTTAAAGTTATTCGAATTTTACTATCGCCGTCAATTCGCATGGAATCAAATGAGTATTTAATCGAGGAGAAACCACCGTTATTTTCTATAGATACATCACCGTAAAAAACGCCATATCCGGAAATTTCAATTTTAAAATTCCTTTGAGATAAACCACCCATAACATCGTAACTGAGAATTTGCCAATCGGAATTCTCTGAATTCTCTACATTATTATAATTATCAAGCTTTTCAGCAATTAGATTTCTGAGTTTCAACTTAAGTTCCAATGCCGTATTTTATACTAAAGTTGATTTAGCATTGTACTCAATTATTTAGATTTAAGATTTTCGCCATCAGAAATGTGAAATTTTTTGAAAACAAATCCAGATAATATGGTTAGAATTCCAACGCTAAGAAATGTGAGACGGAAAGCATTATGAGTTTCGTGATGAATCAGCTCTTGATTATTTTCAAATAATTTTAAAACAATAAGTCCAAACGCAATTCCGAAGCCCACTGCCAATTGTTGATTGACAGATACCAACGAATTTCCACTGCTAGTTTGAAAATTTCGAAGATCGGCGATAGAAATAGCATTCATCGATGTAAATTGAATAGAATTGAAGAAACCTAAAACAGCAATTATTGGAATAAACCAAAGCAGAGAGCTGTTGATATCGGGAATTCCTAGACAACATATCAAAGTTCCGATGATAAAGGTATTTACCATCAATGTTTTTTTGTAACCAAATTTGTTTAATATTCTAATAACATAAGATTTTGCGAACATTGCAGTGAGAGCCATCGGGGCAATAATCCAACCAGAAGTCACTGCAGACTGCTTGTAAGCAATCTGAATCATTAAAGGCAATAATAGCGGGACCGCACTAATCCCTAATCTTGTAGCAAGATTTCCTATAATTCCTACCCGAAATGTTCGTACTTGAAATAAGTTTAGAGGAAAAATCGGGTTGTTGTCTTTTCGAGCATGCCTATAATAATAGTACAAAAATAGAAATCCTAAAATAAAAAATATTAAAACTGGCGTGATATTCGTTGTATTTCCAAAAAGTTCTAGCGCTATGGAAAGTAAGAGAGAAGCTCCTGCAAAAATCATAAAACCCTTCATATCAAAATCTACAATCTTGGATTTGTAATCTGGCATATATTTTATTCCCAAAACAATTCCTAAAATACCTATAGGAATATTAATCAGGAAAATCCAGTGCCAGGAGAGGTAATCTACCATATATCCTCCCACTAATGGTCCTAAAACTGGACCAATCAATGCAGGTATAATCGCATAATTCATAGCTTTTACTAGCTCGTTTTTCTTAAAAGTTTTAATTAATGCTAACTTTCCAACTGGAGTCATCAAGCTTCCCCCAATCCCTTGAATCACTCTAGAAATTACAAGATGCGTTAAATTTTGAGAAGCTGCGCACAATAAAGATCCCAAGCTAAAAAGGATTATCGAAATGATAAAAGTTTTTCTAGTACCAAATCGATCTGCTAAAAAACCACTTGCAGGCATAAAAACAGCCAAAGTTAAAACATAACTAATTATCGCATTTTGCATGTTAAGCGGCGACTCATTTAGATCTCTAGCAATGGACGGCAAGGACGTGTTTAGAATGGTAGAATCTAACATCTGCATAAATATAGCAGTTGCTAGAATTAAAGGCAGAACTTTTTTTGTAGTTTCTAAAGTATGGATCTTTTGCATTTTGTAAAATTATAAAAAGTCCGACCATTTTTCAAGTTTAGAAAAAATAAGCTTGCTTTTTTGGCAATAATTCAAAACTGCTAGAACTCTGTATTTCTTAGCTGTGGTAGAGTAGGAAATTCCTTTTATATTAGTAATTATTTTTCAATCACTCGTCTTAGCGCGTCCTAGTTATTGACAAACCATAGGTATCTGCTCTCCGTATTTAAGTAGTCTGATTTTCTATTTACAAAGTTAATTACTAGGTTGCTGCATGTTTTTTATTAGTTATTTAAATTTTCTACTGGTTATTTTAAAATAAACAAATTCACACTTATAACTTACTCTATTAGGCACTTATGCTGTTTCCATTTTTAAGTTCCGACTAAATTTGTTTAACACTTTAAGCTTTTTTTCTAGATCTTCTGAAGTAATTTCTTTACCGCTTTCTTGTAAAGATTTTCGTATATGTTCCAAGGCAAATTTATTCCACTCGTTACTTTCTTCGATAACATCTCGTAACTCATCGTGAGAAAACTCCGAATAGGATAGTCTGGTTTGGCGGAAAATCAAATGTAGCCAAGATTATTTTCAAAACTTCTATTTAGATAATTGATTTGAGATCGAATATAAATTTTCTCATAATACTAAAGCCACAGCAAGTTATAGAATTTGGCATGAATCAAAAGAAACTTACTGTAGTTCAATCTTATCAATCATTAACTCGAAACTTTCATCTTTCTTATTTCCGATTAGGAATCTAATTTCTTCGAAAGAGGATTTGTCAAAGTTGGGTAGATTCATTTTTCTACCACGAAAAAAAGGAAATAAATCTTGTAGTAAAATTTCAACTTCTTGCCAATCACCATTGGTAGAAAAACTTGTAATATAGGAATGGGAAGTCGCTACCTTGTCTTTGATTCGGAATTGATAATCTTTACCATCACCTTTTAAAGTTAAGCGAATTGTCCTATAGCCTTCAACTTGTATGGCATCAAACGAATATTTAACCGAAGAGAATCCGCCATCATTTTCAGTGGAAACAGCGCCGTAAAAAACACCATTTCCTAAATCGTTCATTTTAAAATGGCCTTGCGATAAGCCACCCATAACGCCGTCGTTAACTATTTGCCAGTCTTTTGGGTTAGAATTTTTTTGGAAATTGTAAATAGTTGTAGTGGACATAATAAAGTTTAAAAATATTAGAAAAAAGGGCGTAATAAGATAATAGGTCACTAAGGTAGATATTTATTTATGAGCGATGCTCATCATTATTTATTTATAGAGCCTGATCGCTATTGGGATGTGGCAATAATTATTTAGTTATTTTTACAAAATAAAATCACTATTCTTGTGTTTTAAATTTCAGAATAATTTCTTTTAGATAAAGATTCTAATCTAAAAAAGGAGTCATTTAATAAGCTGATTTGCCTGCTTGTTCGTTTAATATATAAGTTATTTTTTCTTGAGTTAGATTTAAAACCTTTTCATTGCCCAGAAGTACATACTGCATTTGCCATCCTTTCGTTTCTAATGGTCGAAAATTAGAATTATATCCAAAAATAATTTTACTGATAAAATGACTAAAAATCACTGTCCGTTTCTTTGTTGCCCTTGAAAGTCGCCTTTCTCTAAATATCCTTTATCGAAATCCATTTATTCACGGTCGGCGCGAAATATTCTGCCATTTGATAAAGTAAATCTTCGATATCATTGCTTATCAAAATCATTTTCTGATTTTCAGGTTTAAGAAAGCCGTTGTCAACCATTGTTTGTATTAATACAATCAATGCATCGTAGAATCCATTTGTGTTGAGAATTGCAATTGGCTTTTTGTGAAGTCCTAGTTGCGCCCAAGTAATCATTTCAAAAAGTTCTTCTAATGTTCCAAAACCGCCAGGAAGTGCAATTATACCATCGCAGAGTTCATTCATTTTGGTTTTGCGTTCGTGCATACTGTCAACCATAATGAGCTCTGTGAGACCGTCGTGAACAATCTCTTTTGTCTCAAGAAAAGTTGGAAGAATTCCAATGACTTTTCCACCTTCGCTCAAAGCTCCGTTTGCCAAAGCACCCATAAGTCCAACCTTTGCTCCGCCATAAACAACTTCTAAATTATATTTTGCCAATGTTTTTCCTACCAATGCTGCTTGAGATTGAAAGCAAGCATCGCTGCCCATGTTCGAACCGCAAAAAACTGTTACTCTTTTCATTACTATATTATGGATTTACATCTTACATTAAAAAGGCTGCAAATATAAAGTGTACGATTTAAAAATCTTGACATTTCTTAGTCAGTAAAAATACATCTCTTTCGGCGATGGCCCGTACTTTGTCTATTACGAGGCGAAACAGATAAAGTTTATTATCATAAATAAGACGATATGAAAACACTAAAATTATTTGTATTTGGAATCTTGTTCATTTCAGCAACACAAGCGCAGATATCGGTGAACGTCAATTTAGGAACTCCTCCCGCCTGGGCGCCTGCAAAAAGTATAGCAACACAATACTATTTTTTACCAGAAATTGATTCCTACTACGACTTGCCCACAAAGCAATTTATATTTCCTTATAATGGCAAGTGGCTTAAAGCCAAAAAGCTGCCAAAGCAGTACAAAAACTATAATTTAAGAAAAAGTAAGGTTGATAATTTGACCGATTATAGAGGAGATTCTCCTTGCTATGATCATAAAAAACATAAGAATAAATATCAAGCAACAAGATTAAACCCCAACAAAGCTATTTATGTACAAAAACATAATAACGGGAAATATAAAGATCAAAAAAAGTATTACAAAAATAATAAACATTGCAAAAACAACAAGCATTATAAATATAATGACTAACTGTTAAAAATAATTCAGACGATTAAGATTTAAATAACCATTAAAGATATCGATCTTAATCGTCTGATTTTTATTAAATTATATTTTAAAACCAGTTTCTATTCCACCACTTTTTCAACTCTTTCAACCTTATCAGATTTCGACAAAGTAAGACGTACAATACTATCTTCTTGAGCCAACAAATCGTGTGGAACATTTGCCTCTAAAGATATTAAATCACCCGCTTCGAGAGTCATTTTCTCGCCATTTACACCAAAATCGATTGTTCCTTGATGAATTTCTACTGTAATTGGAAAGCCGGCTTTATGCTCCTTCATCGTTTGACCTTTTCTGAATAAGATGCGGATTTCCTTTGCCGTTTCTGTTTCCATCATCACATTGATCGCTACTTTGTCTTCATTGTAGTTAAGTTCTTTTCTTAAAGATGCTGTTTTCATTACGTTATGTTTTTTTATTTAGAATAAATTTAATTCTCAAGTTACTTAATTTTTTCTAATAATCTGTAGTAAAGTACTTGACCATTTAGTTCATCCAAAGTCATTAGTAGTTTTCCTTTTTTTAATATGAATTAATATCCGCAGTAAAATGATTGACTCCCCAAACGTCCTAATAATCTTTAATTCCTTGGTTTCAATTGTCAGAAATTGTCTGTCAAGGTTGTAGTCGGAAGTGTTTTTAAGACGCAAAGTATAAAATATCTCTAAGCTCGTTAGAAAAATATTTTGCATCCTCTGTTGACATGATTAAATATCCTTTTCTATTTTTATCAAAGGCAAACCATTGAAATTTTTTGAACCCACGGCTTTACTGAATTAAGTTTTTCTTGTTCCGACGCATCAACTTGATCATGAGAGAAAAAACTGAAAGCATAATTAAAAATTCACAAAGCAATATGTATAATATCACTTTCAGGTATAAATGATGATTTTAGAAAAATTAAATTTTTATTCTTCACCAGAAACAATTAATTATTTTCAAATCTTATGATTCTTTTTACAGTGCAGCTTCTATATATTTTGTTACTTGATAGTCCAAAAAAAAAGAGCAAAATGAGAGCAATTCACATCACTAAATCCGGCGGACCAGAAGTGTTAAAATTACAAGAAACACCAAAACCAAAACCGGAAAGAAATCAAGTTCTGATAAAAGTAAAAGCTGCGGGTATTAATCGAAGTGATATTATAACGCGCCAAAATATGAATACTTATGGCCAAGGATCAACAGAAACTTTAATTCCTGGTTTGGAGGTTTCTGGAGAGATAACTGAAGTAGGTGCAGACGTAAAAGATAAAAATGTAGGGGACAAAGTCTGCGCACTTATTGCAAGCGGTGGTTACGCCGAATATGTTGCAGTTGATTATTCGCATTGTCTTCCTGTGCCTGAGGGAATAAGTTTGACAGATGCTGCAGCAATTCCGGAAACAGTATTTACAGTTTGGTTTAATGTTTTTCATCTTGCAAAACTTCAGCCAGGCGAAAAATTACTAATTCACGGCGGCACAAGCGGAATCGGAACGATGGGATTGCAAATGGGCCAAACGTGGGGCGCCGAAGTATTTACCACTGCAGGAACTGATGAGAAAATTGACTTTCTCAATAAGATGAAACTCGGTAAAGCAATTAATTACAAAAAAGAAGCTTTTGAAGAAGTTCTAAAAGATGAGAAAATCGATGTAATTTTAGATATGGTTGGTGGAGATTACACTCAAAAGAATCTCGAAATCTTAAACAAAAAAGGCAGACTAGTTTATATTAACGGAATGAAAGATATGGATGTAAATATCAATCTTCGAACTATAATGAGCAAAAACTTGAAGTTGACTGGCAGTTTTTTAAAGCCCCAAACTGACGAAGTAAAAAGTCAAATAGCAAAAGATGTAGAGAAGAATATATGGCCAATGTTTCACTCAAAAGATATTCATCCAGTTGTTTTCAAAACTTTTAAACTTGAAGATGCCGCCGAAGCTCACAAACTTATGGAAAGCAGCGAACACATTGGGAAGATATTATTGACGATGGATTAGAGATCTTTATTTTATATTTTATATTTTTTCAAATTACGTCTACCCGCGCAAGGGGTGGGAGCGGCATCCTTTGCTGCCAATGAATAATATCAATTTAAAAATATAATTTCTGGCAGCAAAGATATAGTGGACGACCCGACCCGAGCCAACGTAAATTTGAATGGTAGCAATAAACGTTCTGGCGACGGGTTGCGCCCAAAGGAGTTACAGAGATTTAAAAAATTAAAGCTCGAATTTACCTTTTTAAGATTACAAAGGAATACAAGGTCAGTTAACATGCGAAATTATCTACACTATGCAGTATAAAGCTACAAAAGAACATTATATTATAAATAATTAAAATCAGCTTATATGTAAATTATTGATTAGCTATAATATGCCAAAAAAAAATGAACTGATTTATATAATTACAATTTCAAAAGACTATATTGTTATGATTTTAAAAATTTACGAATTATGACGCAGTTGAAAGAAAAGGTGCAAATAGATAATCATTCTTTACCTGACGAGGCCGAAGAATACATTATTGCCATTGGAGCATCTGCGGGTGGTCTCGAAGCTATTCATGAACTTTTTGATCATACGCCAAACGATGCAGTGTCTTACGTAATTGTGCAGCATCTTGCAGCAGACCATAAAAGTATGATGAAGGAACTGCTTTCCAAACATTCAAAGCTTAAGGTATATGTGGCAGAGAATAATATGGAAGTAGTTTCAAACTGTGTGTATGTTTTGCCAGAAGCAAAAACAATGACAATTTCAGGTGGCAGATTGCAACTCAAAGACAGGCAAAAAGTACAACCTAACTCTGCAATTGATATATTTTTTAACTCACTTGCAGAAGATTTAGGTAGTAAAAGCGTCGCTATTGTACTTTCCGGAAATGGAGCGGATGGTACTAAAGGTATCGAAGCAATCAAGAAAGTGGGCGGAATGGTGATAGTTCAAGATCCAAAATCTACAGCTTTTAGTAGTATGCCTATAAACGCAATTCAATCTGGATATTATGATCATATTTTAGATCCTGTCGAGATTCCCAAGCAAATAGAAACCTATATAAAACAGCGAACACTCACAAAATCCTTCAATAATACTCCATCAGAAATTAATGAAGAAGCGCTTCAGAGAATTAACAAACTGATAAGTGATCACACGCCCTTAGACTTTTCGGAGTACAAACGCCCCACCATAATCAGGAGAATTAGTAGACGAATGGCTGACAATAATGCCGAAAATGTCGATGATTATATAGAAATTTTAGAATCGAATTCGACTGAAATTGAAGTTCTCACAAAGGAATTTCTAATAAGCGTTACTAACTTTTTTCGTGACCCTGAAGCCTTCGAAATTATGGCTCAGAAAGTGATCCCAGAAATCGTTGAGAGCAAACTACTAGTTGACGTACTAAAAATTTGGGTTATTGGCTGTGCTACGGGGGAGGAAGCATATTCTTTGGCAATATTGATAAAGGAATATCTTATTGAGGCTAAAAAAGATATTGAAGTTAAAATATTTGCTTCAGATATTGATAAGAAGGCTTTGGCAAAAGCTTCTAAAGGATGTTATGGAGATAGCATTGAGAATCATGTTTCTGAAAGTCGTCTAACTAAATTTTTTACAAAAAAAGATGCTCAGTACAAAGTTCGCGATAGCATACGAAAGATGATCATTTTTGCTGATCATGATATTATACATCAACCACCTTATGGAAAAATCGATTTGATAAGTTGTCGTAATCTGATGATTTATTTTAATCCAATTTTACAAAAAAAGATATTTTCGACACTTACATATTGCCTGAATACTGATGGTTTTCTTTTTCTGGGGCCGAGTGAGGGCCTAGGTGTTATGCGGAAATTTTTTACGGAAACCGATAAGAAGTGGAAAATTTTTAAGAAAACTGAGAACAACAATAAGTTGCAATTTAAAACGTATTCCTCGCAAAACGTAGAGGCAAAAAAATACTCATATCCAACACTTTCTCTAAAATCTTCAAAAAATGGTATACCTGAAAATGTTACAGAATTACTTCAAAAATCTACTTTAGAAGAGACTGATTTTCAGGCAGGGGTATGTGTCGATCAAAATTATGACATTATCTTACCTTTTGGCGAATTTGAAAAGTATTTGCTACCTAAATTATTTAAAAAAAATTTGCACGATCTTTTACCATCAGAATTGGCTAGAGCCGTCGCTACCACAATCAAGAAAGCCTCAAAAGAAAATCAAAAAACTACAGTTAAAGACATAAATTTTGAAATTGATGGGGAACCTCGCTCTGTCACAATTATGGTGAAACCATTTGGAGCTGAGAATTCTCAGCATGAATTCAGTATTTTATATTTTTCAGAAGGAAAGATTGCCCAAACTACAACAGAAAATGCAAACGGGTATAATAAAAAAGTTTATACAGATAGCTATGTTGCGGATTTGGAGGAAGATCTTGCCCAAGCGAAAAAAAGTGTGCGAGAAGCTTATGAATCACTTGATGACTCTAATAATAATATTCAGGCTTATAACGAAGAGTTAATTTCTAGCAATGAGGAGATGCAGAGTTCCAATGAAGAATTGCAATCTATCAATGAGGAGTTAAATACAGTAAATCATGAATATCAAATTAAAATTAAGGAGCTAGCAGAACTAAATGATGATCTTGACAACTACTTTAAAAGCACTCATATTACTCAAATATATGTTGATAATGATATAAACTTAAAGAAATACAATCCCCTCACTATAAAGCAGATTAATATTAAAGAAAGTGATATTGGACGACCATTAGCAGATATTTCTACCAATATTAAATTTTCTACGCTGACTGCTGATGTACGAAGAGTTATCAAAACTAGAGAACGTAAAGAGAAACAAATACAAACAACCGATGGCAAGTATTACGTGATGATGATTGTGCCATATGTTAGGTCTCAGAACAATGAAATAGATGGGGCAATTATCACGTTCAACGACATTACAGATATTCGAGAATCAAAGGAAATTATTCAAGAAACCAATAGAAAGCTAGTAGAAATTAATAAAGATCACGACACTTTTATCTATTCAGCATCTCACGATCTCAAGGCGCCATTAAATAATATGGAAGGACTTCTTTCATATTTGACTACCTCAGAAGATTTAGAAGAAGTTAAAATTTTCATTCTACCCCTAATCGAATCTGTTATTAGACTTAAAGATACTATTAATGAATTATCAAATATTACCAAGATCGAGCAGGAAGTTGAGCATTCCGAAGAGATAAATTTGCAAGAATTATTAGAAGAAGTAAAGAAGAGTATCAGCGTGTCTTTGAGCGCAGTAAATGTCGACTTTAAAGTTGATTTTAAAGTGAAGGATGTAAAATTTGCTAAGAAGAATCTTCGTAGTATATTTCAAAATTTTCTTAGCAATGCCATTAAATATCGTTCTGCAGAACGACAATTGGAGATAAAAATACAAAGCAGACGAGTTGCTGATTCTGTCGAAATATCTTTTGAAGACAATGGTATTGGAATTGCACCAGATGATATTCGAGATCTTTTTTCAAAATTCAAACGGATAAATAGTGAAAATATCCCTGTCGAAGGAGCGGGAATTGGTCTGTTTCTAGTGAAAAAATTAGTAGAAAACGCTGGTGGAAAGGTTTCAGTAACAAGTGACTATGGACACGGAAGTTGTTTTAGCGTATTTATTAATGAAAACGAAACGATTCGGCATATTGTAAATCCAGTTAATTAATCTAGAGATATTTTTCGGCGGTGCTTATTTAAAAGATGTAAACTGATGTACAATTTATGTATAGTTGCCACACTTATAACATAACAAATTGCGGTTCGGTACTGCAGCTCAAATTTTTAAAGAATCTCATAAATTAAAGCGCCGCAGCGCTTTATTTTATTAAAAGTACTTACTCATCTGCATCTACGCATGGAGGTATCTTTGCTGTAAGTTGCTCCTTAATTTAATGAAATTTTCATATTTAAAATTAATGGATTTTAATTCGGCTACTTTATTGATAATCCACCCGCTTCAAATCGGCAATTCTGCCGTCAGCAATCTTAAAAGGCCCGTCCAAAGTTTGATCATTTTGCTTTGCCCATTCTATCTGATGAAAACATGTTTTGATGTGGTTTACTAGAATTTCCTTATTTCCTGTTTCGTAATATTCACCCTCGTCAGTCACTGTCAAATCTTCAAAATTTGGCTTCAAAGTCGTTAGGAAATCGATTAATTTGACGTGGTTATCAATATCTGTAAATTGTGTTTTGCAGTACTCTTGAATATAATTATCTTCATCAAATTCAAGATTAAAAGGATCGCAATCTTCTGCAGGTTCAATTCGAATTCCGCGGGTAGTTCCTTTATAATCCCATTCTTCATTATTTTTAACCCTCAGCAATACTTTCTCCTCCTCTTCAAATTGCTTGAAATCCATCTCATTTTGCTTGGCGAAGTTTGTGGCTTTTCTCATTACCGCATCATAATCTTCCTCGCTTTTTAATCTTCCTTCAAAATGTATCGTAACTCCCATTCTTGATTATTTATGTTAATGTTTCTCTAGACGCTAAATTAGTAGATTTTTGTCGGTGAAAGACTGTTTATTTGGAGCTTTATCCTGCTGTTCACTGTATCTTTCCTGCCCAAAAGTAGGGGCAGGAAAGGATGCCGTTTCCATCAGGGCTAGGGGATTCCGTCATCTTATACATGATATTTTTAGGTATAAGTATAAAA
The DNA here is from genome assembly GCA_038243675.1 of Flavobacteriales bacterium. Lineage (GTDB taxonomy): Bacteria > Bacteroidota > Bacteroidia > Flavobacteriales > Flavobacteriaceae > Flavobacterium. The sequence goes on along the minus strand of JBBSQV010000002.1, from coordinate 53,827 downwards.
TTCTGTTGTGTAATTCACAACAAAATATTATTAATCCTAAAGCTTCAGATTCCTTTTTATTTAATCTTGAAAATACGGAATATACTAGATTTGGACGCAATCCATTTCAAATAAACAAAATAGATCCGCTAAAGAGCGGCCTAAATTTTAATACGAAATAATTTTCTATTGAATTTCGTCTTTTTTGAATTGCTGTTTTTCAAATCTAAAAGCAAGATTTCATTTGGTAAAACTAAATAAATTTTACTCTAATTCTTTTGTTGCTGCACCAATTTATACAGCAACACTCCAAGTACAGATCCAATCAAACGTGCTCCGAAATGCACTCGTTTATTTGAATGTTTTGGGTTTAATTATAGAAACTGTAGTAGCAAGTGAGCGGATATTAATGGAATTCTTTTTGATAAAATAAAAGTAATAATTGTATATTTTTGCTTCTAAAATCATTCTGCACTTCTAAAGCTACCTAATTTTCAACAAACTCTATAGTATACTTACTTGTCGGATATCCTTTTAGAAAATTGGGGCCCAAAACCATTGCGAGAACGGTGCTGCCGCCACCAATAATGGCAGCAGGTGCTGTTCCTCCAAGATAAACTATAACGGCAATCGCAGTCGCGCCCGCATAAAATAAAACGACATCTGTTGCAATCGTCATAACTAATGGGTTTCTCTTAATTTTTTTGATATCAGCTATAGCGATTTCCTTTCCTTTTAGCAACATTGTACTGTCATTGACAATTGTAAAACGTCCAGTAATACGTTTTCCATCAACCGTTTTTATACGAATTCTGCTATTCTCTTGAAGTAAAATTGACTTTTCAGATTTCTCTCCAAATATTTTTACAGCTCCATTTTGTGAAAAGATGATTCCGGTAAATAATACTGCGATAAAGACAAATAGAAGTTTTTTCATAAAAGTTATTTTGATGAAAGAAAAGTTGAGAAATCGTTGAAATTTTAATAATACTTAATTCGAAATTAGTCAATTTTCTGAATTACTAGTATACTGTAATGAAAAATGTTTTCTTAATAAGTACTTCACGTCTACATCAGATGTCTTTTGCGCAAGGGGTGGAAACGACCCCGAGCAAAGTTCATTGTCGAAGCAAATCCTTTTTCTGCTCACGAAAAACTTGAATTTGGTCGATAATTTCTGGATGCAAAGATTGATTGGACGACCAGACTCGAGCAAAATGTCATTTCACTGTTAGGATAATCACTGTGGCGACGGGTTGCAAAAACAGTTGTTATTATATAAAAATAGTTCTATTGATTTACTCAACTTTTCTTGCTACTCTTTTTTATACATTTTACAATCTCGTACCAAATTACAGAAACAAAACCGACGATTGATGCCGTCAAAATCTGAGTACTAACAAGTAGTGCGAATTTGAAAACGTTGTCAACAGCGGTACAAAAAGTAGCGCTGCGATAATTGCAAAGGCAATCATCAGTGGTACCAGGACATTTTTATAATTTAAATTCGTTAAATTGAGTTATAGTACGAGCGGTTACCTAAGTAAGAAAGATTCTCGCGGCAATAAACAATAGAAATCATTGTACTTGTTTGCGTCTCGACAGTTTGCGTTGCTCAGATTTTCTGTGTAGTGAATCTTTCTTATACGATATAAGTGGCAGGAAGGATGGGTCCCGCCCGTTTATTTCGTCGTTTCCCGCAGAAGCTAGTGCACTAAGTCAATAGAGAAATTCCAAATGTAGAAAATTCAGATTTCAATACTGGGACACATTTAATATTAAGTTTTACAAAAATTTCAATCTAGTTAATAACAGAAAGATGATTTTATTTAAATAGAATTATAGGAACAAAATAATTTCAAAATATATTTTATTCAAAGTATGCAAAACACTTATATTTGTTTTCTTAACATCAAATTAACAAATATGAAAAAACTTTTTTTAATTGCTATTGCAGCAATGACATTTTCTTGCAGCTCCGATGATTCTCCGTCGACAAATATTGCCGAGGATACACCTATAGGCTATGCTTTTATTAGAGGAAAAATGAACAACTTTGACTTTGATTATACTGTCAATAATACAGCGACCGATGTATTTGTGTATAATTCTATGGGCGGTTATTCGGGACAGGATTTAAAAAAATGGTACCATTACGGAGGAAGTTTAATAAATTTTAATCCACCAAGTTTTGCACCAGAGTTATCTATTGCTTGGGAACATGTGTTTTACAGTTCAGGCCTAGGTGCAGATATGGAAAACGAACAGTTTTACAACAGTGTCAGCAATTTACCAACTGCTTTTTTGACCGACAATCAACAAGGTGAACATGTTCCTGGAATTTCTATTAATTTTAAAGACGCACAAGGCAAAAATTATAGCACCATCTACGGGAATCAAATTGGTAGTGCAGTTACTATTAATGGATCATCTGAAACAGTAGTAATGGGAATTAAGATGAAAACAGTGTGGGGTACATTTTCTTGTAAAATGTATAATAATGACAACCTATCTGATATCAAGCAAATAACAAACGGAACATTTAAACTAGTACTTTCTCCAAATACATAAAAAAAATAGCAATCAGCTATCAGCAGTTAGCTGATTGCTATTTTTTTAAAGCCTGATTATACAATCAGGCTTTTTCAGCTTTTAGAATATTATAATAAAGTTTTTATTTTTTCTATTTCGCATTTTTATATTGAATATAAAATAAAAAAACTTCACTAAATTTTTTGACTAAGAAAAACCTGAAAGTTATGCATAGTAAAAGATAAGAGCTAAATATATTTTGAATTTCGACACTTATTATTGTTACAAATTTCGGTAACATTTTCTGCCACTACTTGATCGTTGATTCATCTAGCCATTTTTTAAGTGTTCAATAGCAAACTCGTGAAATTTGTTGATCGCAGTGTTTAAAGATTAAATCCCTGATATATCTTGCGTAAACATTCCATATATTGTTTTAATTAGGGGCCAATGTATTGTAATGTAAAGATTTCCTGCTTATAGCAACAAGTGAATAATGTGGTCTTTTGCGCAAGGGGTGAAAACGGCATCCTTTGCTGCCAAAGACAAATTTTTAACCTTAACGATCACTTCTGGCAGCAAAGATATAGTGGACGACCCGACCCGAGCCAAATGTCATTTTAATGAAATATAAAGTCATTCTGGCGAGCGGTAGCGCCCAAAAAAAAATCATTATTTGATTAAAAGAACATTTGGTGTATTATTAAGTGGTAACATCTAGTTCCAGGGTATTTTCTTCCGCTAATCTCTTTCGATATTGCGCAACGGTCAAGGTGCTACCATCATGACTCCAACCGGGAGGCCCAAAAGCGTACATAAATTTATGTCGCCAGTTTTTTGATTTCTGCATATCTGCCCAGATATTTACATATTCATGTGTTAAAATGACCATGGGATTATGCGAATTTGGCGGCGTACTTACACCGTAATAAATTTTAATATTCTCGTCCAGTGGTTGCCAAGTGCCAAAAATGCGGTCAAAGACATTTAAAAATCCACCGTGATTTTTGTCCAAGTACTTAAGATTTTTAGCATGATGAACTTGGTGCATAGTGTGAGTATTGAAGATTTTTTCAACCCAACCCAGTTTTGGAATATACTGTGAGTGAAGTTGGAATTGCCAGAGCGATTCAATGCCTAAACAAACTAGTATCATCTCGGGTGCAAATCCAATTGCTGGCATCCATAAGTAAAATAATGGTTTGTAAATTATTGTAAACCAACCGTTTCTGACAGCAGTGCCCAAATTAAAATTATCTGATGAGTGATGCACAATGTGTGCCGCCCAGAAAAAGCGAACCATATGATTTTGTCTGTGGAACCAATAGTAGCTAAAATCATCGGCAATTTGACAGAGAATCCAAACGTACCACGCATAAGAAAATGATTGCCAACCAAAAATATTTGTTCGAATGCCATCAATCAATGGATTAAAGGCTTCATAAATCCAAACAAAAATTACAACTGCCGAAATGGTTTTGACTAAAGCAGCAACCACAGCAGAGCCCACTCCAATTGACAAACTTGAAAATAAATCTTTGTAATTGTATAAATTCTTTTTTTCGCTGTGCTTGCTATAAGTCAATTCGAGCAAGATTAAAGCAAAGAAAAAGGGTACGCCGTAAACAAGCGGGTTAGTAAAATCCATTCAGTTTTTTCAATTTTTATCTAAGTTACTTTTTTCGGTAATCCCATCTAATAACTATCGTTCCTTTAATACAATTTTAACGACTACGAAAATTGTTTATTTTGTGGCAAAATTAAAATAATGAATTAATGTCAAGATTATTTTGAAACGATAATCTTAATGCAATTGTTCTTCATTAAGATTAATTTTCGTAACTTCAATTCCAATCTTAAAAACAACACAATGATAGATGTTATAGTTCAGTTCCGAATCGAGAAAGAGTTAGTGTCAGCACATGATCCCATTTTTGAAGATTCTAATATCCAACACGAAATTATTCATAGGCTTAAAAATGGTTCTGCAAAATTTGACAAAATGGTAGAAGACGACGGGGATGGGGATATGACTGAGCAATTGTATGAAACCGTTATAATTAATCACAGACCAACCACATTTGTCGATTTTAAATTTTCTGTAGAGAAGAGTCAACTTGAGGAGTTCGAAAATAATGCCGACTTAGTTATGATGAAATCGATTGCTGCTTTGCAAAAAGATGCAAAGCTTGCAAACGATATCGTGAAAAACAGAGTTGCTTTTCTCAGCTTTAGATAGATTATTTCTTAGTTATTCTATACAATTTACCAGAGTCAGTTATGGCGTATAATGCGCCATCCTGACCTTGCGTTACGTCTCGGAAACGTTCCTTCTCAGATTCCAGCAAACGCTCTTCGCCAACAACTTTGTTATCTTTGATTATAATTCTGTTAATATGCTGACCGCTTAGGGACGCAATAAATAGGTTGTTTTCCCATTCAGACATGGTTCCGTCGTGATAAAAAGTGATACCACTTGGCGAAATTACCGGATCCCAATAGTACACAGGTTGCTCCATTCCGACTTTCTGCGAAATTCCATCTCCAATTGTCTTTCCGCTGTATTCAATTCCATAGGTAATTGTTGGCCAACCATAATTTAATTTTGGCTTAATCAAGTTTAATTCGTCTCCACCTTTAGGCCCCATTTCCGTTTCCCACAAATCGCCAGTTACTGGATGGATTGCCAGACCTTGCACGTTTCTATGACCATATGAATAGATTTCTGGAAATGCTTTTGAATCTCCCATAAAAGGATTTCCATCTGCTGGTTTTCCATTTTTAGTTATTCGAACAATTTTGCCCAAGCCTGAATTTAACCACTGTGCCTGAGGACGCGTTACAATATCTGATCGCTCTCCAGTGCTAACATACAGATTCCCTTTTCCGTCAAAAACAATTCGAGATCCGTAGTGGAGAGTTCCATCATAATAAGGAAAAGCACGGTAAATAGTTTCGGTGTTTTCGATGGTCTTCTCATTAGTCGATAGTTTGCCTTTACCTACCGCCGTCAAATTTCCCTTGGAAGTTTCTTCAGAAAAGCTGAAGAAAATCATTCGGTTCGTGGCAAAATCTGGGTCAAGGCATACGTCGAGCAATCCACCTTGTCCGCCTGAATTTACCTTAGGCAAACCCGTTATTTTCTCGCTCAAAGTCCCATCTTTAGCCACAATTCGCATATCGCCAGCCTTTTCTGTAATCAATAGTCGTCCGTCTGGCAGCGCTTTTACACTCCAAGGCTTTGACAAATCTTTGTTTACAACGGTTATAGAATATTCGGTAGCTGTTTTGACTCCTGCAATTCTAGTTTGTCGCTCAAATGCGGGCTTGAGATCGGTTACTTTGTCTTTGGTTTCCACTGGTGGCAAATCGGTCGTTTCCTTCTCTGTTGTGGTTACGACGGTTTCTTGAGAGGTGGATGTTTTATTGCCGCATGACAATAGCACAAATGATGAAAAACTTAAAAGGAATAATTGCTTTTTCATAGAATATTTTTATTGGTATATTTTTTTGAGTTCTAAAATACGTAAGATTTTGTAGAATCTCATCAATTTTAAGATTTCTGTTCAAATTCTATATATAAAGGCCAAGTGAATGGAAGAAAAAAAACCATTAAGAAATTAAGATAGGTTAAGCTTTGAGATTAAAACCTTTAGGCTTAAATTTTCTTAATGCTTTAATGGTTCGATTGACAGCACTTCTTTTTAATTTTTAGTTGGAAATTTACCATTAAGAAATTAAGGTAGGTTAAGCATTGCAATTAAAACATCTAACTTAATTTTTCTTAATGCCTTAATGGACCAAAACACGCATCATTAAATAATTTATTTTCCATCTGCTATTTGTTTCAAAATAAACTCCAACGAAACATTTTTGTTAGTCATATATTCTTCAAAAGTTGGTACCACTTTGTAATGAGGAATCACTCCTCGACCAAATGGGATTTTCGGTTTTACATTCATCACAAATTGCAAGGCTGGAATGTCCATAATAATTTTCGAATTTGGTAAAATTACTTCCCTACCGTAGCCACTTGTATTTCCCAAATAACCACCGCCGGTTTCTTGTCCCACGAAAATAGCATCGGTATTAGAGTACGCCATATTACTGAACTCACTGCCGCCAGAATAGGTGATTGGGCTGATTATTATGTAAACTTTTCCGTCAAATTTATACTTCGGTACTTTCTTAAATGCCATCAAGCCATAACCAATCCACTGTTTTCTTTCTAGAGATCCATCGGTCATTTTTTTGTTAACTAACGATCTTTCTAAAAATTTAAAGTCTTGAGGGTAATCGGTTTATCCACTCCATTGTCAAGTATAGCTTTCTGAGTTTTTGCGCGAACCTTTAGATATTTCTTATAATCTTCTCCTATATATGAATACAATAATCCTTCATTACCTTCAGTACCGCCGCCATTTTTGCTAACGTCGATAACGACATTTTGAATCTTATTTTCAGAAATAGATTTAAAACTGTTTTTAAGAAATCTTTTTAAAGTTTTGTTTTTGGTCTTTTCTTTAATTTCAGAATTATTAAATGAGTTAATTCCCAAATATGCGGTTGAGTCGTTTAGAATTGTGGATTCTAATAACGCTGTTTCTGCCGCTGGTTTAAAGTCTTTATTTCTTGATTCAAGATTGGCATTTATGCTATCAATGGTCAGGGATTTTATTTCGACAACTTCCGATATATCTTTATATTTTATTTTCAAAGTATCAATTATTTCATAATAGTAAAAATAGTTTCATGAAAAATTAAAGCCCACTAAATCTGAATATTTTACTGTTTTTATAAACCCGTCAGATGCGAATAGTGTCCCTAGTTTTTCGACTACTTCAATAGGCGTTTCACCGTTGATAGATTCGATTTCTTTTCCTTTAATATCTAAATCTCCATTTTCAGATCCATTGAAAACGCCATACATTTTTCTATCTAAAAACACAAAAGTCAAAGGAAGAAATCTGGTTTCTTTAGACATTTTTTCCTTGACACTTTTTGGTAGACTTATATCGGTGTGATCTTCTCTCGAAAGTGCAACCAGCGGTGCGATAAGCTTGTGAAATTCCAAAACATTTAGATCACGGTCAATCTTTGCTCGAACTTCCACGAAAGCCGCATCCACAATGTCATTTGGAGTTTACCAATACATTCCCGAATAGAATTTGTCCAATCCTTGGTAGAGGATTTCAACGTCATTCAATAACTTCTTTTTTGGGATTGTGGGAAAGTTGCCGTAATCCTGAGAGAAGGTGAGGGAAGTTGTGAGGAGGAGGAAGGTGAAGAGTGCAGGTTTGAGCATTAAAATTTGGTGGATATAATCTCTTATAAAAAATATTTTTGGACAGTTCTACTAGTTTTGGGCGTTCTTTTTAATAGTATCAACTTTCTCCAGAATAACTTCACTTAGTTTATACCAGTCTAATCTTCTCAATTCTGGCGCATCTCCATTCTTAATATCGCGAATCAAATATAATGTATAACTATAATTTTCTGCAACAATATAAATTTGCTCATAGGAGTGATGTGGACTTATAGGTTTAAAAAAATTTTGAGCTTTTAGTTTCGTATAATAGACTTCTTTTTGGTTTAGAATAGCGAAATTAGTTTCTATAAATGTAAAAATGGAACAATCTGAAATCTTAAATTCGAAGTAATTTGAGAAATCACTAAATATCGCCATTTTGCAGACGTCTTCATTTTCATAGATTAAAGTAATATTTACAGCATTATATATTGACCAATTTGAATCTTTTTGTTCAACTTCACAACCCCAGCAGCCGTCTAATACACTAACAAAGTTTTTCACTCCTTGGTTCTTTAAATTTTGTACGTATTCTGCAAATTCTTTTTTAGCTTTTCCTGTTTGAGCGTAGGAGGTATTACTATTAAAAAATAATAGTAAAAATAAGCAAGTCAAAATATAATTTATAAATTTTTTCAACTCTCGTCTTTATCGTGATCAGGTAAATATGAGTATTTTTGACATAGTAAGATGTACTATTAATATTCGTTTTGCGACATCCTCTCGACAATCTGCAAAGCTTCATCCGCCAAGTAATCGGTCAATCCCACCGAGCCACTGCTTTGTATCAATCTGTTTTTCAGCACTTCTGGAAGTCCGTTTAGAGATTTGTCATCATCGATGATTATGAATTTCTCTCTACTATTTTCTGGGGTAAACCATCTTAGTAGCTCTTCCTTTCTGGTGAGATTTGTAGTGTTTTGGGGCAGTCGGCTAAGCTTGTTTACTATTATGCCTCTGGTTTTGAAAATTTCAATCCAGCCTTCTAAAGTAAAAGAATGCTTGTGAGAAGTTGTCAAAACAATGTCGGCGTTTGAATTGGAGATAATTTTGTTTAATGCATCTGTTGCTCTTTGGCTAAATTCTGCAAATCCATCATCGAGGATTTCAAGTTTTCGCCAGGAGCTTGCAGGAACCATAACTCCGTCTATGTCTAAATATATCAGCATATCTTAATTGTTCTAGCTTATTTTATCATTTCGTTGATTTGTTCAAGAGTCATCTTGTTATATTCAGCATCGACCTCATTCATTTTCTGAATAATTTCGGGTGTATCCCAATCTTCCTCGACAAATTCGACATCTTTCCAATCATATTCCATGGTTGCAGAAGTTGTTGCGGACTTGATGACTGGTAAATAATGATCAGCTAAAACCGACGCTACATATCTGTGATGTCCGTCAACTATAGTTGAGTCGCTAACCTTGATGTCACCGAACTTAATTCCGTTTTCCATCTTTTTGTACATTCTGATAATCAAAGGAAGACACAGCCTTTTGTGAGTTGAAATTAAGGAGTCTTTGGAATCTTCAAGTGCTTTTAGAACGTCCGCTTTTGTTATTTCTGCCATTTTGTTTGCTATGAGCTTAAATTATTGTTTGGTTCTAGAGTTTTTCATTGCGCCAATAATCGCCATTGCCAATCCGATAAATACGAATGGAAGTGCAACCCAAACTATTGTTTTGTTGTGCATAAGTCCGTAGACCATAAAACCTAAAGCAATTCCTTGAATGATAATTCCTGATATAGCTAGAGTATTTTTTTTCATTGTTTTTAGTTGATCATTTACAGAGTTGTCATTTGATAAAAATACACTATTTAATAATGTGATATTAAAGTTATTTTTTTAATAATGTTGGGTGACTATATTTTCGAAAAGATATGTTTGACTTGGTAAGCTGCGTTGCAAACGCTTTGATTTTTCTATACAAGAAAGTAGGTTTTCGTTGCAAACGAGCAGCAGCTGGACAAGGGCGCCCAAGTTTTCTGGTGCTTGCCTTTGGCGAGTACCTACTTACAATTGAAACTAATTTTAGCGTCTGTGACGCGGGTACAAACCAATTATACTCCTTCGTTTATTAACCGCGTTGCAAACGCTTTGATTTTTCTATACAAGAAAGTAGGTTTTCGCTGCAAACGAGCAGCAAATGGAGAGGGAGGGCGTTGCAAACTCGAGCAATTACTTTGGTATTACGAGAAATTAGGTACTCGTTATAATACGAGCACTAGTTGGTGAAGAGGTCCCAAGTTTTCTGGTGTTTGCCTTTGGCGAGTACCTACTTACAATCGAAAACTAATTTTAGTGTCTGTGACGCGGGTACAAACCAATTATACTCCTTCGTTTATTAACCGCGTTGCAAACGCTTTGATTTGGTCTTATAAGAAAGTAGGTACTCGTTGAAAACGAGCACCAGATCGAGAGGGAGGGCATTGCAAACTCGAGCAATTACTTTGGTATTACGAGAAATTAGGTACTCGTTATAAAACGAGCACTAATTGGTGAAGAGGTCCCCAAGTTTTCTGGTGCTTGTCTTTGGCGAGTACCTGCTTACAAACTGAAAACTTATTGTAGCGTCTGTGACGCGGTTAATTTACCTAAACTTATCGATTAATAATCCGCGTTGCAAAAGCTTTGATTTGGTCTTATAAGAAAGTAGGTACTCGTTGAAAACGAGCAGCAGATGGAGAGGGAGGGCGTTGCAAACTCGAGTAATTACTTTGTTATTACAAGAAAGTAGGTACTCGTTATAATCGAGCAACAGATTGTGAAGAAAGGTGTCGCAAATCACAAGTCGAAATATCTCATTTTCAATCTCTGCACTTCTTTCGCGCAAGGGATGGGAGCGGCATCCTTTGCTGCCTAACGAAAATTTCAAAATTGAACTAAAAAGTTCTGGCAGCAAAGATACAGTGGACAGCCTGGTGCCGAGCCACACAATGATTTCTATGGTAAAAAATACGTTCTGGCGACGGCATGCGCCCAAAAAATGAATTTCAAATGCTAGCAATCAGCAGTCTAAAAATACAATTATTCTTATTTAGATTTAATCTACGCAAATCTTGTGGATTTCCAAATCAGGTATTATCTTTGCCGAAACTATTTTTAACCATTCTTAATAAATTTAAATATATATGAAACTTACAAAGTACGCTCTTGGAGCACTAGCAATCTCTCTAACATTTTTTATTTCCTGTTCGGATGATACTGACAATCCTAGCGATATTACTTATGAAATTCCTACTACTTACAATTTTTCTAGAAACGGAATTAGCTCAGTAGAATTTGGTGGGCAGACCGCTAGATTGCAAATGTTGAATGAAATGGGCGGAAAATTTACTACTGCGGCAACTAACGGAACTGCGCTTGATGCGAGCGAGCTGAGCAGTATGTATAGCAATACAAATAACGCATTTGAGTCTACAGCACTAAATAGTTCTGGGAAAAACATCAAAAGTAAAACCGCTGCATCAGCAGATTATTTCAATTCTTTTTTGGGTGGTGGATCTACAGTTGAGAAGGCTGAAGTGCAAGCAATGTTTGAAAATCAATTTGTAAAAGGAGCAGAGGCAAGTCAAGGAAACGCTGCTACAGCGGGCGTTGCAGGATCATATCTTGATGGAAGCAAAATGAGATTGTTCGCCGCAAACGGTCTTGAGCCACAGCAAATTTTACTGAAAGGAATGATGGGTGCGATGATGTTGGATCAGATTTCGAATCATTATTTGTCAACTCTAAAACTTGATGCTGGATCAAATGTTCTTGAAAATACAAATAAAGTTTTGTCTGCTGATGGGAACTTTACAACTATGGAGCATTATTGGGACGAAGGTTACGGATATATATATGGAGCGGATGACAGTGCAACAAATTCTAGAAAATTTTGGAGTTCATATATCGAGCAAGTCAACGCAGATGCGGATTTTAATACCGTCAGCAATGATGTAAATTTAGCTTTCCGTAAAGGTCGTGCAGCGATTGTTGAAAACGATTATACTACAAGAAATCAGCAGATAAAAGTAATTCAAGAAAAATTGGCTTTAGTTGCTGCAGTTCGTGCGGTGTATTATTTACAAGAAGGAAAATCGAAATTAGTGGAAGATAATGGTGCAAAAGCATTTCACGCATTATCTGAAGGATACGGTTTTATTATGTCTTTGAGATATACTCGTCAGCCTGGAACTAATAACCCATACTTTAGCAAAGCTGAAGTTGACACGATGTTGGCAACGCTTGTAAGTGGCGAAAATGGTCTTTGGGATATTGATACTTTGAGTCCAAAATTGGATGCTGTTGCTACACAAATTGCTTCAAAATTTGGATTCACAGTTGCTCAAGCTGCAACCGTTAATTAATTTAGAATAAATAAAGATAGATTGATTGCAAATACTTAATTTTGCATAAAATTTTTAGAATATAATGAGAAAACTAATATTTCTATTTGCGTTCGCAACGTTACTAACTGCTTGTTCGTCTAGCGACACTGATGCTCCTGCATCTGCTGATAGCTTTAATCGTACAGCATTATTAACACATTGGGCAGATAATTTGATTATTCCTGCTTTTCAGAATTACTCTTCTAAATTGACGTTGCTTGAAGCAGATGTTCAGATTTTTAATGCTGAACCATCTCAACAAACTCTGACTTCATTACGTTCTTCTTGGCTTACAGCTTATGAAGGTTATCAGCAAGTAATGCTTTACAATATTGGAAAGGCTTCTGATCTAAATTTTAAAGAATCAGCAGACACGTATCCTACGAATGCTGCGGGAATTGAAGCTAATATTGCAAATGGCAACTATAATTTGGAATTGCTATCACAGTATTCTAAACAAGGATTTCCAGCTTTAGATTATATGTTGAATGGACTAAATGTTTCCGACGCTTCAATTATTTCAAAATATACTAGCGATGCTAATGCAGCTTCTTACAAACAGTATTTGACAAGTTTGGTGGCTGCTTTAAAAGGTAAAGGCACTGCGATTCTTACTGATTGGACAACATCATATAGAGCAACATTCATCAATAGCAATGGCACGGCGGTGAGTAGTTCGACCAATATGATGACGAACGTGTTTGTGAAAAACTTCGAAAAAGACATTCGTTCCGGTAAAGTTGGAATTCCTGCAGGCGTTTTCTCGGACGGTAATCTGTTTCCAGAAAAAGTGGAAGGTTTTTACAAAAAAGATATTTCGAAGAAATTATTAAATACTGCAGTTCACGCGCAACAAGATTTTTTTAACGGAAAGTACTTTGCAAGCTCACAAGTAGGACCAAGTTTAAAATCTTATTTGGATGATGTGAATGCTGTTCGTAATGGAATGAATTTAAGCGCGATTATCAACGATCAGTTTGAGACGATATATAGTACAAATCAAACTTTGAACGACAATTTTGCACAGCAGATTGCGAGCAATAATTTAAAAATGCTTGAAGCTTACGATGCGATGCAGCAAAATGTGGTTTACTTTAAGCTAGATATGATGCAGGCGCTTAATGTTACTATCGACTACATAGACGGCGATGGCGATTAATCTGAAATGAATAAACGCATAAAAACATATTTTACTTCTTACACATCAACTGCAACGCTAGCCTTTTATAGGCTAGCGTTTGGTTTAATGATGCTTTTTAGCTTGATACGTTTTGCGGCTCACGGGTGGATTGATAAATTTTATATTCAGCCAGATTTCCATTTTAAGTATTACGGTTTTGAATGGGTAAAACCACTTGGAAATTTTACCTACCTTTTATATATAATTGCTGGTATTGCTGCGTTCTGTGTAGCAATTGGATTTAAATACCGACTTGCAATTATTACTTTTTTCCTGACTTTTACGTACATCGAATTGATGGATCTTACGTATTATTTGAATCACTATTATTTTATCACAATCGTCAGTTTTATTATGATGTTTCTGCCCGCTAATGCAAATTTTTCGGTAGATGCTTATCAAAATAAAGAGTTGGCCTTCGCCAAAATACCGCGATGGAACACCGATATCTTGAAAGTCTTGTTAGCAATTGTTTACATATATGCGGGAATTGCAAAAATAAATTCTGATTGGTTATTGGAAGCAATGCCTCTACGAATTTGGCTTCCATCCAAAGCAGATTTACCTTTGATTGGGCCGCTGCTTAAGGAAGTTTGGGTTGCTTACGCGTTTAGTTGGATTGGAATGTTTTACGATTTGGCGATCGTATTTATTCTTCTTTACAAACCTACACGTTGGTTTGGACTCTTCCTTGTGGTTGTTTTCCACGTGCTTACGAGAGTATTATTCCCAATTGGAGTTTTCCCTTTTGTGATGATCATTAGCAGCTTGATTTTCTTTGATGCAAGTTTTCATCAGAAAGTCCTTTATTATCTATCTAGGTTATTTAAAGTTTCGACAGAGGTTTCGGAAAATGGCAAAACAAAAGTGGCTCAGTTCACAGGTTTATATAGTTCGAAATTAGCTTTCTTAAGCGCTTTTTTATTATTTCAGTTAGCTTTTCCTTTCCGATATATGTTGTATCCTGAAGAGCTATTTTGGACAGAAGAAGGTTTTCGATTCTCTTGGCGAGTAATGCTTATGGAGAAAGCTGGTTATACCGAATTTAAAGTTACAGATGCTACTACTAAAAAATCAATTCACGTCGATAACAGCGAGTTCTTGACAAGATTTCAGGAGAAGCAAATGTCGTTTCAGCCTGATTTTATTATTCAGTACGCACATCATTTACACGAACATTATAAAAAATTAGGAGTTGACAATCCAATTGTAACGGTCGAAAGCTACGTTGCCTTAAACGGCAGATTAAGTCGCACCTACATTAATCCCACACTAAATTTAGCAGAACAATATGATACATTTCAGCACAAAAACTGGATTTTACCTTTCAATGACACAATTAAAGGGTTTTAGTTTTTTGTTTTTTTTACTTCTTACTTCTACGGTCTTTGCGCAAACCAAGGTCAGCGGAGTGGTGGTACAATCGGGAAAAAAGCCACTTTCAGAGGTCGAAGTTTATAATGTTGATTTGGCAGTAAAGACCTTGACAGATTCAAAAGGAGCTTTTAGTTTAGAGGTTCAAGATGGATCTGATAATGCGATTGTGCTCTACAAAGATGGGTATCAAATGTTGGAAACTTCAATAAATTCTATTAATCCAAATGTAGAATTCATACTTCAAAGTGTTATCAATTTATCTGAAGTAGTAATTCAGAATGAGCGTGCTAAACTATCAAATATCAACAAACTAAGAGATGTAGAAGAAACTGCAATATATGCTGGAAAGAAGACAGAAGTGATCGCTGTTTCTAAATTAACCGCGAATAAATCTACTAATAATACAAGACAGATTTTTGCTCAAGTTGTTGGAATTACCATCAATGAGGGAGCAGAAGGTGGACTTCAGTTGAACATTGGAGGTCGCGGACTAAATCCAAATAGAACTTCAAATTTCAACACTCGTCAAAATGGTTATGACATTAGTGCAGATGTATTAGGATATCCGGAAAGCTATTATTCAACTCCAACCGAAGCTTTAGAAGAGATTCAGATTGTGCGTGGAGCAGCGTCATTGCAATACGGAACTCAGTTTGGAGGATTGGTAAATTTTAAAATCAAATCGCCCTCAAAAAAGGAATTTGAGGTTTCAACTAGAAATACTTTAGGATCAAATTATCTCTTTACGAACTTTACCTCCTTGAGTGGAACAAAAGGAAAATTTAGCTACTATACATTTTATAATTATAAAAGAGGTGATGGCTTTCGACCAAATTCGGAATTTGAAAGTAAAAACTTTTTCGCGAATGTAAACTACCAATTTACCGACAAAACATCTTTACATTTTGATTATACTCATTTTGATTATTTAGCGCAACAGGCGGGAGGATTAACCGACTTTATGTTCAACCAAGATCCTTTACAAAGTAACAGAACTAGGAATTGGTTTGCAGTTGATTGGAATTTATTTGCTTTGCGTTTAAAGCATAAATTTACTGATAATGCTGATTTTTCATTACAGTTATTTGGGTTGGATGCAAGTCGTAAAGCAGTTGGATATAGAAGCAATCGAGTTTCAAATCCAGATGTAGTAGGCACAGTAAGAGATCTTATTGTGGGAGATTTTGTGAACTGGGGTGCCGAAGCGCGATTTTTGCAAAAGCATAATTTTTTAGGAACTAACAATGCATTTCTGATTGGCGCCAAGTACTACCAAGCTAAAAATTCAGGTTTACAAGGGCCTGGAAGTTCAGGAAGCGATGCCAATTTTAACCTGGCAACTGACGAATATCCAATGTATGCAAGTCAGTCCGATTATCAATATCCTAATATAAATCTTGCGATTTTTGGAGAAAATATATTTAGAGTTACCGATAAATTTTCGATTACACCAGGATTTAGATTCGAAAGTATCCGCACCCAAGCAATTGGTTCGTATCGTCAAATCAATCTCGATCTAGCAGGTAATCCTATTTTAGATGTAACTATTGATGAAGACAATATCAAAGATCGAAAGTTCCTACTGTTCGGAATTGGTTTGAGTTATAAACCTACAAATATATTGGAGTGGTACGGAAATGTATCTCAAAATTATCGCTCTGTAACTTTTAACGATATCCGAACCGTTGCACCTTCTCAAGAAATTGCCGAAAATATTACTGATGAAAAAGGGTATACTTCTGATATTGGTTTCAGAGGTCAAATTAGTAATAAAGTGACTTTTGATGCCAGTGTTTTTGCGCTGTATTACAATGAAAAGATAGGGGAGTACGACACCAGAAATCCCGACGGAAGTGCAGCACCAGTGCGATTGCGCGATAATATTGGAACAGCATTAACCTATGGATTTGAAGCAATGATTGACTGGAGTATAAGCCGTACTTTTTTTGCCGAAAACGACCAATTTGTCTGGAATGTTTTTACTAATTCAGCTCTTACTGGTTCTGAATATCTAACTTCAGATGTATCAAAAATTGAAGGAAACGAAGTAGAGTTTGTTCCTCTTGTCAATTTCAAAACAGGGACTTCTGTAGGTTATAAAAATTTTATGACCAGTTTGCAATTTACGTACGTGACTTCGCAATTCACCGATGCTAAGAACAGCACAGTAGAGACAACGGACAATCAGTATGGATCTTTTGGCAAAATTCCTTCCTATTATGTAGCGGATATTTCGGCATCTTATAAATGGAAAATGTTTAAGTTGGAAGCTGGAATTACAAACTTTACAGATAATATATATTTCACACGTCGTGCAACAGGATATCCTGGACCTGGAATTATTCCATCGGAGACAAGGACTTTTTATACTACTTTGGAATTTAATTTTTAGGTGCTTTTAGTTGCGCTAGGTTATGCGGTCCATTTTTGTATCAGCTGTAAATGTTATTTTTGTGAGTAACACCAAAATTTCTCGATAAATTTGATCATCAGATAGTACTAATTATGAAGTGGTGATTTATATATAAAGACGAAGATTATAATAAAGCGTCAATTCGATTAATAGAAATATTCCAGGCTGAAAAAGATTCTACAGATTATTTGATAAATTTTAAATAATTGATCGAACTAGTAAAAGAATATAACGAGAAAAATCTCGCGCTTCAAAATAAATTTATTTTTTCGAAGATGTTATCTCCGCAAGCGGTGAGAGCGACTCGAGTAATTTGAACGCGCGTAACACATCCTTTGCTACCCAAGCAAAATTTCTAAATTAGTAAACGAAATTTCTAGCAGAAAAGATATAGTGGACCACCCGACCCGATCCACTTTTTATTTCTATTTTAAGACAGGCGTTATGGCAATGGGTTGGGCCAAAATAAAAAGTACTGTGGTAACGTAAATTAATCGTTTTTCAATATTACGAAAGCTAAATTACATTTCAATATTTTAATTACATTTGCAGCAAATTAGGGTTGTTGTATTAATTACATAATACTGCATTAAAAGGGAATTTGGATAAAAACCAAAGCTGTTCCCGCAACTGTAAGCTACCAAGCTTGTTGTTATCTACAAACCACTGTTTAAAAAATCGTATAAAACGATGAGTAGAATGGGAAGGTAAACAACAAGACGCAAGCCAGGAGACCTGCCTTAAATTTCAAATAAATACTTGACTCTTCGGGAAAAAGATTCGGAAATTATGACTTTATACTCTTTACACACTACATCAATTTTGGTTGTCCACGCTACAATAAGCGAGGCATTTTTCTATGGAATTAAGTCAGGCATTCTCGCAATTATTCACAATTATTTTTAATATTTAATTATTTTTACAATGAAGAACATTACAATTCGTACCACGGTTTTTAGCATCGTTTTATTTCTATTTCAGTTTTACTCAGCCTCTGCGCAGTATACAGAGGGCGTTTTCGTACTCAATGAAGGAGGCGCGGGAAGTGGGAATGCAACAGTTTCGATTATTAATAATAATGTCGTAATCAACAATATTTACGGGACGCAAAACCCAGGACTACCAGCGCTTGGCGATACGGCACAAAGCATTAGTTTTATTGGTGATTTTGCCTATATAGTAATGAATATCTCCAATAGTATTAAGGTCGTAAACCGCACTACGTTTGCTTATGTAGCCACGATTAGTACTGGAATTAGCAATCCTCGCTATATGGCTTTTGCGAATGGAAAAGGCTATGTGACCAATTGGGGAGATGGCGGAAGCGCTGCTGATGATTACTTGGCAGTAATTAATCTTGAAGATAATGTTGTGGAAAGTACAATTGCACTTGCCGAAGGCGTGGAGCGTATAATCTACACAAATGACAAACTTTATGTTGCGCATCAAGGTGGTTATGGCGTTGGAAATACAGTTTCTGTTATAAATCCGACAACTCAACTAGTTGAACAAATTATTGAAGTTGGCGATGTTCCAAATTCATTACTGGTAAAGGAAGGATTTCTGTATGTGTTGTGTGGCGGAAAACCATCTTGGTATCCGGTTCAGACAGATGGTAGGTTAGTTAAAATAGATTTGGTTACAAATGCTATTGTCAGCACTTTGGAATTTCCTGAAATGCATCCAAATAACTTGGAAATCAATGCAACAGCGACGGATTTTTTCTATACTGTAGACGAGAATGTTTACACAATTGCGGTTGATGCGACGACTTTACCAATTACGCCTTTATGTTCACTTTCCGCGCAGGGAGTTTACGGAATTTACGGAATGGATTTAATTGACGACAAACTATATGTTGCAGATGCAGGTGATTATGCAACTCCAGGAACGGTTTATATCTTCTCCTTAGCTGGTGCTTTGTTGCAAGAATTTACAGTTGGAGTTATTCCAAATAGCTTTTATAAGGCAATCAATGTTCTTGGCAATTCAACCAATACTGCTGTGGTAGCAATGAGTGTTTATCCAAATCCAACTTCAGATATTTTCTATGTAAATATTGCAGAAAATGCTTCCATCAAAATTTATGACGCAACGGGAAGATTGGCAAAAGAGCTTGTATATAATGCTTCTGGAGTTTCGGTTTCTGATTTAGCTGCTGGAATTTATTTTGTTGAAGTTAGTAATCAATCTTCAAGATCAGTACAACGTCTAATCGTTAAGTAATGAGCTATAAATCTTGGTATTACTTTATGCTATTACTTTCGTTTGGGATGTTTGCACAAAGCTACGCGCCTGCTGCAGGTTTAACTGGATCGACAGCAATTCATAAAAGCAGCCCACTGTTTGTGCAGTGGGCTTCTGGTATTACAGTAGAACGCGGTTTTATTAATATCGCAGATCCTAATGCTACTGCGGCTGGAAGTAATTTTGCGAGCTTTGGTCTGGATACTGATGCGCTGGGATTTCCAAGTGGTTCGGTAGTAAGTTTGGGCGATGCTGGTACTGCAATTTTAACGTTTGACAATGCCATTGTTGATGGCGAAGGTTTTGATTTTGCAGTTTTTGAGAACGGAAGTCCAACTTATTTGGAACTTGCATTTGTTGAAGTCAGTTCTGATGGCATTCATTTCTCAAGATTTCCGAGTCACAGTCAGACGCAAACCAATACGCAATTGTCTACTTTTGCAAGTCCGGAAGCCACGTACCTTAATAATTTGGCTGGGAAATACAGTTCAGAGTACGGAACTCCGTTTGATATTTCTGAACTTCCTGATGACGCGTTTTTGGATAAAACCAATATTCGATTTGTAAAAATTATCGATGTTGTGGGTTCAATAAATCCTGATTTTGCGAGCTATGATAGTTTCGGAAATATGGTAAATGATTCATTTCCAACACCGTTTAATTCTGGAGGTTTTGATCTGCAGGGAGTCGGAGTTCTCAATAGCACATTGACTACAGCAAGTTATTCTCATAGCAATAATATTCATCTGTACCCAAATCCTACAAAAGATATTTTCTATATCAGCAATGCTGAAAATGCAGAGATTTCTATTTTTAATATGAGTGGAAGTAAAGTTTATGCTGCTAATAATTATCATAATGAGGGAGTTTCAGTTGAACATTTGCCGACAGGAATTTATGTTCTGCTTGTAACTGTGGATGATAAATCTAATAGCTTTAAGCTAGTTGTAAATTAGTTTAAGATAGGTATTTAGCTTTGGAAATCTGGATAGCAATTAGATTTTCCGACGCTTTTTCTTGGGGGCGCTCGTTTGCTGAGTGTGGGAGCATTAGGCACAAAAATCGTTAAAAAAGCGATGAGTCTAATTATGCTCTCAAAAGCAAGCAAGTGATAAATCGCCTGTCTTTGTTATTCAAATGATGGGGTATCATATGCTTTTATGAGGCAGAATTTTGAAAATATCAGAAAATAATTTAGACGCTTTAATTTTACTATCTTCTCTTTTAGTTTCATATTCTATGAGCCCAAAATAATCCAGAAATCTTTCAAAAGTTCGAACTTTATAAGCCCTTGTAGAGTAATCAGCTTGATCTTCATCGGAACTTTCAATTTTAAAATTAAATGCTTTTAAATATTTCTCAGAGTAGAAATCTTTGCTTCTAAATTCCTGACCGTATTTTTCTAGGAGAATGAAGGTGAAAGCAAACCCCATCTGACCAACTTTTTCATTTTCGTAGCCGTCGTTGTACGACCAATTAAATTTGACTGTAAATGTTTCAAATATGTTTCTAAAAAGATCTGAATTGTTCTTCAACTGAGTTTGTCCTTTTTTGGTCAAGCTTAATTTGTTGTTTCTTTTCTTAACTAGCGAGGATAATTCTGTTAGAATTCTCGTTAAATGAACTGCAAGAGCATCAGATTCTTTATACAGTTTATAGTAACCCTCTTCTATCATCAACTCTTTAATAAAACCTTGTTGATATATATCTGCAACAACTTTCGTTGGTAGGAAACCTTTTGCTGTCAGCTTCAACTCTCCTTGAACTTCTATTTGTTCTAAAAGGTATTTGACATTGTTAAAAAATGGAATTTTTGTATAAATTTCATTATCCACTTTCAGCATTTGTAATGGACAACTTATAGCTAAAGGATAATGTAGTAATAAATTCATCTCATTTGGAGAATAGCCTTCAAAATCGTTTAAAGGAGTGTTATTTTGGGTTTTAATCGTTTGAGATATGTATTTTATTAAGTCATCCATTGCTATGTTTATTTTGAGATGAGAAGTTGGGAATCGATTAAGAAATTATACTCGTCGTGTCGACACGGAAATAGTGAAATTAACTACTAAATACATACTTTTATCATCTAATTTTCTGTCTATCATTTTCGCATAAGCGCAATATAATAAATCTATGAAAATGAATGAAAATTTTTCAGCTAGCAGTTGTTTAAGAAAATCTGAAACATAAAAACGTAGTAGTACTAAATACATATAAGGCTTTACTTTGGCAGCGCGGTATTTGCAGAATCGAAATCTAACTTTTTATTTTTTTTTGACATTTTCTTATCTAAGATTTCCTTATCGTCGCTAAAACTTACCAACGGTTGATCAAAATGCCAAGTTCCCAAGTAATTAAGTGAATTTTCTTTGACAGTAAATTTAAATCGAACCAAGTCACTTTCTTTCAGCTCTCCTGACTGCAGTTTTAATCGTAGATCTTCATTTGCTATAACATCCTTGAAAATTGGTTCTCCAAATAACTTTGCGCCGTACCAAGTACTCTGATTGTAATTGTAATATATGATTTCGTACTCGCCAGGAATTAACGTGAAACAGAAAGTTTTTTCTTTCGCCGACTTCATCATAGGCTTTACTACAAATCTAAAATATTTAGACGTTTCCACATTCTAGATCATAACTTCCTGCAAAAGTCCGCCGCTACTGAAATCGAGCCGCTGAACAAAATTACCGTAAATTGCCGCTTGACCTTCTTTAATTGCTCGAGATCCGTAGTATTCCGATAGAGATGTTGCTTTTTGCGCGTTCGCTAAAATTGATAGAATTAAGAAAATGCTAGTGAAAAAAGATTTCATGTGATGTAATATATTTTGAGCGCAAATCTAACAGAAAAATACCTAACAAGTAGCTACACACAAATTTTAATAAAATAACTCTGCTAGTTAATAGTAACTCCAAATATCGATACCTTCCTTTCAAAAAACATTGATTTTCGTGCCAATTTACCCTTGCTGAGATAGGATTTTAACCAAGCTTGTTGTTCTGCTACATTTTTTGCAGCCTGATCAACAGCACTTTTCAATTGTTTAATCATACTTGTTTTACTATCATCCGTAGCTGGAGTTTCTCGAAGAATCGTTTTTGCTTTCTCCAAATTATTAGCTGCATTGTCAATCATTGCTTGAATGTCATTATCAGTCCTTTCTGGTTTGAACTGCTTATTTCGAAAATAAATAAAGTCGTTGTAGCCAGCAATTCCTTCATTATACAATGCAATGGCGACATTGTAACGATCCACAATTTGATTGTGCTGTATATTTTCAATCTCTAGTTTTATGAATTTTAACTGTTCGGAAATTAATTTATTTTTCACACCATTTTTTTTAATTCGCATGACGGAGGATTTTAATTGCTCCACTTCAGTTTGCTTTTCGTATTCGGACAGAAACTCTTTATAATTAAAAATTTCTTTATTCTTATTTTGCTGTGTTTTACCGTCATAAAATTCCTGACTTGTAATCGGATAATCTAGAAATTGCCACATATAATCGTATGGCATATGCGATTTTATAGAATTTTCTGGTCTAACTTTATAAAATTTATTATTTATGTTCTTTGTGAATTTACCACCATTTACATAGCCGGAACCCCAAGTTGGATCAAATAAATACCAAGAACCATCAATCAATGCTGCGTTCCACGCGTGCGAAAGTAAATCGATTGTGGTATTCTGTTTTGTAAATCCTGCAACTACGAAAGACTTAATACCAACTTTTGTTAAAATCTCTGTGAGTAAAGTTGCGTAATTTTCGCAAATTCCTTTCCGTGTATTTAATGTTTTTGCAATTCTGTCTTCTTTGGTTTCATCGATATTAACCGCATACATATTGGGAACATCGTAAGTAATGTTTGATGCAACCCATATAAATGCCGCTCGAGACTTATTGTTGTCAGATGTGAAATTCATATTAATATATTTCGCAATTTGATCGGTGCTTTTGGTTGACGAAAGAGGAATTTGCAAGGCAATTTTATCAACTACAGAAAATTCATTTTCAGTTGATTTTTGCGAAAATGTGAAATGTGAAAATATTATAAATAGGTGTAAAGTCGTGAGTAGTTTCATTGCGAATATTTAAGAACTATATAAGTAGAAATTTTATCTTATTACTTTGTTTAGTAGTCCAGTATTTAACTTTGTGCCAGAAATATATTTTGAATATTTAAAAAAGTGCCTACTATAAAGTACACTTAAAATAGATGAAAGCTGGAATACTTTAAGAGCAATGATTTTCCTTTTTTCTAACTTTGTTGCGCAATTCTTTCGCAGTACTAGTATTAGTGCGAATAATATACTTACCGAGTGGATTTACACTTTCAAAATATATTATAATAACGCTAATACTCTCGAGAATTGTTGCAATGTAATAATTGTATAATTTCGTTTTTTTCCTCGGCTTCTCAAAATTAAATTGAGCAATTTTATAGTAGTCTTATGCTGTGAGAATTTGAACAATATAGTTATTCTGATGAAATAGGAGAAGGAATCGATTCGCTAATAGACGTTAAAGATAATAATTTCTAAAACTGTACTACTACAGTACTGAGCACTTTAATGTATTTTTTTTCTAAGATAAATTATACCATAAAATAGGTGGCAGTATAAGGATGATTAATATTAATAAACCAACTCTATTATTCCAGTCTTGTTGTAAAATTTCTTCAAAACTATATTTTTTTCGTAGGAATAAATGTCTGGCGTAGGCACCAATATATTTAATACCACCAAGCAGCCATTCTTGAAAAAATGTTATTATAAACTCTTCTAGCACTACTCAAATTATTATAAGTCGAATGTAAAATATCTAGCACTAAATTTTAACTCCAAAAAAAAGGGAGAAATTAATCTCCCGCAATCATTTTGGATGTTATTCCTTTTTTGGTTGTCATTTCGGCAATTACAACTCCCACAATATGCAGGATAACAAAAATTGGAAACCAATAAATTCCCCACTTATGAACCATCTCGATAGTGTCTCCGTACGTTTCAAAAAGATTGTATTCCATCGAAGCGCCAGTGACGGCCGAGATTAGCACAAAAACGTAGAAATAAATATATGTAAATCCCTGAAATCGCACTTTTGCAGGCTGATTTTTTGCAAATGGATTTGGAAATCGAATTCCTTTTGCCATCATATAAACGATGCGCGCGAGGAAAGCAAAAATCATTACATAGGCAAAAATCTCGTGCCACTCCCACATAGGAGCTCGAATAGTTTTGGCGATATCGGTCATAATATCTTTCGATATCGGCGTTGCCGCAGTCTTACTTTCAATCACAGAAACCATATGATTTTTGTTCATCCAATACATCCTAAGAAAACCTGTAATAAACAGAATAGGCATTGCCAGCGCCATAATCCAATGCAATGATCGATGAATCGCCGTAAATTTATTGTTTGACAGCATAGGAATTATTTTGACTGATTAGTTAAAATATTCGTGGTATTGTTTGTATGAATTTTGAAGTTCCCTAACAGTCGCATCCGCCGCGGTTGCGTCGGTTTCTTTTTCCAATTTTTGCGTCAATTCCAAGTGTGGATGAAGCCATTTATGCAATTCGTCGTGACTTGCGCCATCCATTGTACAGCTCTTAATCAATTGATCATTTTGTGTTTTTAACTTTGATGCGAGCGCTTTGTAGTCGGTGCCTTTGCTCTCTTTGTAAGTATTTACAAGTTGTTCACCTTTCATAACAAATGGTTTCATTTCCGTATTTACCATCCATTTTTCATTGTTATTAAGTCGAATTGCTTCAGACGTGTCACCCATTGCATGCTCGTCGTGCATTGTCGCCTCCATTTCTGTGTGCGAATCCATTGTAACATCTTCTTTTTTATTATTGCAGCTCAAAATAAGCATACTACCGATGGCGATTAAAAGTACTTTTTTCATATTATAAGTGTTAGTTGATTTTGTATTATCATTTAAAAATTAATTTATAAACGTCAATGCTATTATTTTTTCAGAAAGAATATAACAGAATATCTTTGTTAAATTTACGAAAATAATACGAGGAAGGTGGCAATATCGACTCCACTTTTAGACAATATAATCAAATTTTATTTCTGTATTTTTTTTGGAGCTTTTTCCTGCTGTCCACTGTATCTTTTGCGAGCCTGCAAAAGCAGGCAGGCTCGCAAAAGGATGCCGTTCCCATCAGGGCTAGGGATTTCGCCTATTTAGGAGTTTCGTTTTCGAATGTTGCAATTTTTATTAATACAATGACCATCTTTGACGATATTAATTAAATCGGAAATTTAATCTTTATTATTTCCAATCAATAGCCAAATTATTAAAGGTCACAGTAATTTGATCATCCTGATAATTAATTGTTGAATGATAAATCAGCACTAATTGTTTAATATCAGTTACATTCCGCATGATAGTAGAGAATTCAATACTAAACTTTACTGGAATTTCTGCATTTAAATCTTTTATTCGAACTTCGCCACCAAGCGACATAATGAAAGATTTGGCAATATTTCCTTGGGGATCTGTACTAACTGCTTGCTGAGATTGTAAACTTCTTACAACACCATTATTTACAAGAATTCCTTCTATCACCACTTTTCCGGTAGTTGAATTCCCAATCACAGAATTGACTTTAAAATTCACATCTCTTTCAACCACAGAAATAGCTGATGACATTAAATTTAGTGTCTTTTTGTAATATTCAACTTCTTTTTCAAGTTTTGAAATTGCCGCTTTTTGTGTTGTAATAGCACCCTCTTTCTGAGCTAAGGTATGTTTTAAAGTTTCACAGTTTTCTTGTGAATAGGAGTAGGAGAATAAAAATAACGCAATAGCCGTAAGTAATTGAAATTTCATAAAAATTATTTGTAGATAAAGATTAGTATGTTTTTAGAGTGCACAGTAGTTCACGCTTCAGCAAATTTAAGAAAGATATTTCTGCAAAGGAATGATATTTACTTTAAAATAAATTCAGGAAGAATATGTACAACGGAAACATACTTAACTTAGAAAAGTGCAAAATATTGTAATATTTTTAGTTTATAATATTGGCTTATTCATTGAAGTATTTCCGTTTGATAATTTACCTGTTCTGTGACAGTATTTTTCTGGAAAATTCGGATTTCCGTATTCATTCCATTTCTTCCAAGACTCTCTTGTCATAGGTTGCTTGGGATTAAACTTGATTTTTACTCCAGACCTAATGCAATAACCGTCTTGTGGCAGGTGGGATTCTACAATTTTTCTTTCTGGTCGGTCATTCACCCGTTCTGGTCTATTATTTACAGAAGCGCCCATTTCTAATTCATCTGGAAAATCAGTCAACCTTTTCATATTTGTCTTTTGATTTTTCAAATCTCCATAAAACTTATCTGTCGAGTCAAAAAGAACATCAGATTTTACGTAGCTTTTTCCTAGATTTATAATCATACGTCTAGTCTCATAAACTGGTCGCTTAATAAATACTACTTCATTACTTTCAGCTAGATCATAACATACGTTCCAAGCGTCATTATCCGCCGTACTTCTGAAACGATCTAACACACTAACTTCTGCAAAAACTCCAAATTCGATGTTGTTTTTAAAAGAGTAATCGTAAAGATTAATCGAAGTAATTACACCTTTCTTTTCGTTCCCATAATATTTCCCATGTAGTTTAGGAACATAAATAATGCTAACATTTGGAAACTTTTTAAAGAAGTCAAAATCGTTTTGACTCATACTTCTTTTTACCTCTTTCTCATTTTTTCCGAAAACTAAAATTAGGTGAATTTTTGGATTATTTTGATGTTTTTCAAATAGCTCCTTGAAATAATCATCTAATTTAATATAAGGAGATACAATTAATAAAACTCTTTCTGTATCCCAAATTATATTGTAAATAGCATCTTCAAGTTCTTTACCAGTAATAAATTTACTCATAATACGTTTCTAAAAATGGATTAATAAAATTATTGTAATTCATATATCTTATAGATCAAAGTATCTAAATTTATAATTTATTCAGATTGAATAAATTTATGCTGTAATTTATTATCTGGATTATGCTGAAAACAATATCCATTTGCGATACTAGTTTTGTGTTTGCATCTAGAACCAGCTTTGGTGTTACCTTTGCATTGTACAGTATGCGACTCTCCCTTGGGAGTATTTTGCTGAAACAAATTTGATCGGCTAGCAGTAGGAGGATTGCAAACTTTGCAAGGAGCAAGTCCTTTTTCATGCGCAACATTTAAACTCATCTTATCTGAAACATTCTTTACCATTCGACAAGTCGCCATATGATATTTAGAGCCGGCAGGTGTTTTGTAAACAGTTTGTCCTCTGACCGCAACCGAAAACAACAGCAGACAAATAATTTGAATGTATTTCATCTTGCAAGAATATTGAGTAGTATAAATAATGAAGAAAACAGTACCCAAATAATAAAATAAATATCTATAATTTGGGAAATGTTTCAAATGCAGATTGCCTAAGAACACTTTTATACCGTTCTACAGTTAGGCCTGCGTAAGCATCCCTTCTTTTTGTTTCGGATTTGGTCCGTATTTATTATCAGCTAGATCTCCTTCTGTACATATCAAAACCAGCACCACAAAAAACATCCAACCACTTTTATTTACATCGTTCAATCTTCGAACAATAACCGCAAAACTCGGAATAAAGATCGCTAACGAATAGAAAATATACAATGGGCCGTAACCGATATTTGCAATCGCAATTCCTAAAACATTATCTAATATTATTGTCACTAAAGCAAAAATCATACTGAACAAATAAAACATCCAGTACTCCTTACGTCTTGCTCTGCCATTAAAATCAGTATACTGCCTCATCACTTTTAAAAACCATTCCATATTTATTCTTAATTAAAATCCCTACTATTTGGCTAGTTTGTATCGCACAGTTGTTTCAAAAATGGTACGAGTCCATATTTAAAACAAATAAAGTTAAAATTAACTTAATAAAGTAAATATTGGAATTTTATTTTAGGGTAGGAGAACAATTATGAATTAATAGAAGTATGAGCAGAAAAGGGAACTGTTGGGATAGTGCAGTCGCTGAGAGCTTCTTTAAATCATTAAATCAGAGTTGATTTATGACAATAAACTTATTTCAAGAAAGGAAATCGAAAAGAAAGTGTTCGAGTATATTGAATTATGGTACAATAAAATAAGAAGGCATTCTTTCTTAATTCTCTAACAATTTAGGAATTTAATAATTAATAAAAATTATGCGGCATAACTAATACTGTCATTTTTATTTCCATATCCGGGTGATTGCTTTACAATATAATTATAGTAAGTTTTTACAAATGCGAATTGCTTTTGTATCGGTAACGGTATCCAAATAACTTAAAACCTGAACTTACCTTTACTGCTATTGCAAAAATAGCTTAAAAAGTTGCGGATGCGATTTGTTACAGCGTATTAGGTCTGTTTCCCGTCATTTCTCTGAAGTTTAAAAATTTCTGCAACTTAATTGGTTTTATAACATTGCGCACTTAATTTGTAGCTGCTGTTATAAACAATGTGTTTGTAACCAAGAGAGTGGATAGTTTCGATTATTACATTATCTATTCTACTATTAAAGAATTTTTCGCAGTGTCTAATGAGAAAGTTTTATTAAATGCTACAGATAGAATTTTGGACGAGAAAGGTCTTATTCGTGCATATGTGATAATAATGGTAGTTTTTCTAAGCCAGCAACTTCATTTATTTTAAAATTTCCTGTAAATTTATAATGTCTGATTGTTCCTGTGTTAAATTCTTTTCATTGTCTTTTCTACCTTTCAAAGCATCAAATCAATCTGAAGATGATAATTAATTGCTAATCACAAGTTTAAAAAAATTGGTTTACTTTTTTAAACTTTTGACTAAGCTTATTAACGACTCAATGTTTTAATTTCGATTTCTCGAATTTTTCAATCTTTCAATCTTTCAATCTTTCAATCTTTCAATCTTTTTAAATTTTTCTTCTTATTTTGATCTTTTAGATTATTTCAATTTTTTAGATTTTCCTCGCGCAAGGGATGGGAGCGGCATCCTTTGCTGCAATCTCAAAACTTCAATTTTAAATCAAAAGCTTCTGGCAGCAAAGATACAGTGGACGACCCGACCCGAGCCACATTTCATTTCTACTTAAAGAGATACGTTGTGGCGACGGGTTGCGCCCAAAAAATTTTGCTGAAACTAATTTTGAGAAGGATTTAACGACAAATTGTTTGTCAATTATACTTTTTGAACGAAATTTGGTAGCCTAACCAAGAATTTTATTATGTCTAAATTATTCAGTCCAATTACTATAAAATCAATAAATTTTAAAAACAGAATCGTGATGTCGCCGATGTGTATGTACTCCTGCCAAGATGGATTTGCGACCGACTGGCACTTTGTACACTACGGAACTCGGGCGATGGGAGGCGCGGGGACAGTAATTATCGAAGCATCGGCAGTACGTGCAGACGGCCGAATTAGTACTGGAGATTTGGGAATTTACAAAGATCAACATATAAATATGCTCAGCCGCATTACCAAATTCATCAAGGATAATGGCAGTATTCCCGCGATACAGTTGGCACACGCAGGTAGAAAAGCGAGTACATGGGCGTTTGGTGCAGAAAGCAAAATTTTGAATGAAGATGAAGGCGGTTGGGAAATGATAGCACCATCAGCAATTGCATTTTCTGAGAAAACCGCTGATCCGAGAGCGATGACAATTGAGGATATTGAAGCAATAAAACAATCGTTTCAAGATGCTGCTAGTAGAGCGCACAGAGCAGGATTTGAAATGATCGAACTGCACGGTGCCCACGGTTATTTGATTAATGAGTTTTTGTCACCACTAACCAACAAAAGAGACGATCAGTACGGCGGAAGTCGTGAAAATAGAGTTCGCTTCTTGATGGAAATAATAGAAAATGTGCAAAAAGTGTGGCCCTCTAATCTGCCAATTGCAGTAAGAATTTCGGCAACAGACTGGAAAGAAAACGGTTGGACGAGTGAGGATTCAGTTTGGCTTTCTGATAAACTTGCTGATGTTGGAATTGATATTATCGATGTATCGAGTGGGGCAGTGGTAGCAGATGCCAAAATCCCAGTTGGGCCAGGGTATCAAGTGCCTTTGGCGGCAGATATTAAAAATGCTTTGGAAGATAAAATCAATGTGGCAACAGTGGGGATGATTACCACCGCAGCGCAAGCAGAAACGATTCTTGTCAATGAGAATGCGGACTTTATAGTAATGGGACGTGAACTTTTGCGCAATCCCTATTTTCCATTACATGCGGCCAAGGAATTACGCGAAGAAGTAGATTGTCCTACACAGTATCAGCGTGCTTTTTAAGAATTTTGAAGTACTATATTACAAATAAATCCCCATAATGATCAAAACATTATGGGGATTTTTTGTAGAATTTGTTGCAGTATTTCTACTGTTATTGCTGAGGATCTTTACATAAAGTTGTAACCAATAATAACCGACATCTTATTATAGTTTGAATTAAAATTTACAAAACTATCTAGAATTTGTCTCGGTGTAAGATATCTTAATTCAACAATATATTTCTCTTTAAGCTTGAAACCAACTCCCAAAGCAAAACTTTTGGCTGCATTAATTTCCAAATCATCAAATACGCTACCATCAGCGCGATAGTATTTGAAAGATGTATTTAGATTTATATCAAATAAATATTGAACATTAAAAAACAGTTTGGAAGATTTATTTATAAATGCCGAATATCTTACTCCCACAGGTATTTCAATTGAACTATATTCGACTACTGCATTTAGCGTTTTTTGCGCAACTTCTTTTACTTGGTAAGTTTCGTCTCCGCTAAATGATTGGTAAGTAGGTTCGACGATGATACTCCAGTTGCTTTTGTAGTAAAAGGGAATATACTCAATTTCGACACCTATTCTAAAGTTTTGCTGGTCCTTGAAAGCAACATTTCTGATCACGCCATAGTTGGAGTAAACATTTAAACTGCTTAAGTCTATTCCTGGTCTTACAGCAAGATTAAATAAATCTCTCTTTGGTTTTTCATTAAAATTTAGAGATTTAGAATTTTGACATTGATTGTATTTTAGAACCAATTTTTCTAAATCATTTACTTCATATTTTAATGATTCAATTTCTGATTGCTGTATTTTATCGCATTTTAAATCATTTAGAAGTTGCTGTTTGAAATATGTGTTTTTTGCAATTTTGTTTGCATCTCTTCGGTAGCGCTTGTATACTAGTTGTATAATCTCAGCATCGTCGTTCTGAATAAAATATCTTATTAATCTGTCGTCTCTATAATAAAATAGCGATGCTTTACCTTCGATAATTGATTTTAAAAATAATATTTCTTTTTTAAAAATCGGATTTCTCTCCGCGCCCATTTTCTTTACATCATCAGTTGAACGGTCGATTTCGACAATCGCACGCACAAACTTGGCACCACCGTCGAAACCAAATTCTTTAGAACTTTGTATTGTTTCTGTTAGAACTGGTGAATTTTTGTTTAATTTATAATCGAAGCTGGTTGGATTACTCTTCCAGTCAACATCATATATGAGACATTCTACTTTCTCGTTAGCAGTGTTGATAAAATATCCCTTTTCATAATCGAATTGCGAATAGGATTTTGCGCAGAGAACTAGAAGAAAAGTTAGTAATAGTGATTTTTTTTTCATGGAATGTTGTTAAAGGATAGGAATATTACGGTTCATTTTTGTTATTTAGTAAGTCGCTAATATAATCTAATTATAATTTTCTCAAAAATGCCGTTGCAGAAATATAATTATTAAATAACTCAAAGAGCTCGGTTCTTGATGGAAATAATAGAAAGTGTGCAAAAAGTGTGGCCAGAAAACCTGCCAATTGCTGTGAGAATTTCGGCTACAGATTGGGCAGAAAACGCTGGACGAGTGACGATTCAGTTTGGCTTTCTGATAAACTTGCTGATGTTGGAATTGATATTATCGATGTATCGAGTGGGGCAGTAGCAGCAGATGCCAAAATCCCAGTTGGGCCAGGGTATCAAGTGCATTTGGCGGTAGATATTAAGAATGCTTTAAAAGATAAAATCAATGTGGCAACAGTGGGAATGATCACAACTGCCGCACAAGCAGAAACAATTCTCGTCAACGAGAAAGCGGACTTTATAGTAATGGGACGTGAACTTTTGCGCAATCCTTATTTTCCATTACATGCGGCCAAGGAATTATGCGAAGAAGTAGGTTGTCCTACACAGTATCGGCGTGCTTTTTAAGAACTTTGAAAAATTACATTAAAAAATAAATCCCCATAATGAATAAAACATTATGGGGATTTTTTGTAAAATTTGTTGCAGTATTTCTACTTTTATTGCTGACTATCTTTACATAAAGTTATAACCGATGATGACCGACATCTTATTATAATCTGAATTATAATTAATATATCCATCTAAAATCTGCCTCGGTGTAAGATATCTCAACTCAACAATATACTTTTCTTTGAATTTAAAACCAGCTCCTAATGCAAAACTTTTGGCTGCATTAATATCTAAATAATCATATTTACTGCCATCAGCTCGATAATAATCAAGCGATGTCTTAAGACTAAAATCTAGTACATATTGAGCATTTAAAAAGATCTTGGAAGATTTATTTAAAAAGAATGAGTATCTAATTCCCATCGGCATTTCTATCGAAGTATATTCTACTACCGCATTCAAAGTTCCTTGAGCAACTCCTTCTACTTCGTAGGTTTTATTGCCGGTAAATGATTGATAAGTAGGTTCTACAATGATGCTCCAATTGCTTTTGTAATAAAAGGGAATGTATTCAAATTCGACTCCTATTCTAAAATTTTGCTGCTTGTCAAAACTAACGTTCTTGTACTCCGAAACACCTGAGTAAATTTTTAAACTTGTGAAATCTATTCCTGGTCTTACAGCAAGATTAAACAAATCTCTTTTTGGTTTTTCATTAAAATTTTGAGATGTAGAATTTTGACATTGATTGTACTTCACAATCAATTTTTCTAAATCATTTGCTTCATATTTCAAAGATTCAATTTCTGATTGCTGTATCTTATCACATTTTAAATCATTTAGAAGTTGCTGTTTGAAATTTGTATTTATAGCAACATTGTTTGCATCTTTAAGATAGCGTTTGTAAATTAATTGAGTAATGGCAGCATCGTCCTTCTGAATAAAATATCTTATTAATCTGTCGTCTCTATAATAAAACAGAGATGCTTTACCTTCAATAATTGATTTTAAAAATAATATTTCTTTTTTAAAAAACGGATTTCTCTCCGTGCCCATTTTCTTCACATCATCAGTTGAACGGTCGATTTCGACAATCGCACGCACATATTTGGCACCACCGTCAAAACCAAATTCTTTAGAATTTTGTATTGTTTCTGTTTGAACTGGTGAATTTTTGTTTAATTTATAATCGAAGCTAGTCGGATTACTTTTCCAATCAACATCATATATAAGACATTCTACTTTCTCGTTAGCAGTGTTGATAAAATATCCCTTTTCATAATCGAACTGCGAATAGGATTTTGCGCAGAGAACTAGAAGAAAAGTTAGTAATAGTATTTTTTTTTTCATGTAGTGATGTTAAAGGATAGTATTATTAAAGCTCATTTTTTTGTTATTTAATAAGTCGCTAATATAATCTATTTATGAACTTCTCAAACTTGCTGTTGCAGAAATATAGTTATTAAGTAATTCACAGATTTTGTGGTTTTACGCATTTTAAAAGGTTTAAATTTTAACTCAATTACGATCTGCTAAAATCTGAATTTTCTGTTAAAGGATATTTTTAATTAATATGATAATTCATTTCCTGGACACGTTTCTCATTATATATAAGTTTAATAGTTATTTGGTGTATCATTGATGGAATAACTATTTAAAGTACTCTATTAAACTTAGATTTTTATAAATGTCTTTTAGTACTTTTCTACTTTTCGCTCTGCATGATCTGAGAATTAAAGCATACTAAGATTAGAAAAAAACAGATATAATCGACTCGTCTGCAATACCTTTTGGTAAATCATACAGATCGAATTATCAACTATAGTTAGCGGTAGGTACGATTAAGTTTAAACTGAGGCACCTTATTTTCTGCAATGCTTTATTATTAGTATAGTTTTATTACATAAAGTTGTATCCTAAAATTACGGCCATTGTTTTGTAGTCTGCAGTCCTCTCCCGATACTTGTCAAGAATAAATTTCGTAGGGTGATATCTAAATTCTATAATATATTTGTCTCGAAATTTATAGCCAGCACCAAGAACAAAGTTCTTTTCAGAATTCATTTTCAGGTTATCCAGATTAGTTCCATCAGCAGTATACACTTTAAGTGTCGGATTTAAATCAAAATTTATTAAATATTGAGCATTTAAATATATTTTTGAAGATTCATTTAAAAAAAACGTATGTCGAATTCCAATCGGCAGTTCGATGGCACTATAATCTAATTTTCCAATTAGCACCCCGCCAGAAATTTGATCGACATCATATGTTTTTTCTGCACTAAATGATTGATAGGTTGGCTCTATAATTAAACTCCACCGATTTTTATAATATGGTATAATGAATTCAGCTTCAATACCCACTCGGAAATTTTTATTATTTCCAAGATCTATTTCCTGTCCGTCTGCAGTTGGCAAATAAATGTCAAATATATTTAAATCTAGACCTGGTCTCAAGGCAAGATTAAATAAGTCAATTTTAACCTTCTCGTCATTATTTACACCAAAAATTTTTGTGCGAGTATCCTGCTTATAACTATTATTAAAGTGACTATTTTGAGGTTCAATTTGTGCGTAGGTTTGGGTGCTAATTACGATAATTAGAAATGTAAATAAGTGCTTTTTCATGGATGAGATTTTAGGCGATAAAGTACAACGTAGGATTAGACAATAGGGAACGCAATATAATTTTAAAAATACTGAAAAAAATGGTATAATTTCTACTTGAAGGTTCAAGTTATATAATAAAATTTAGATAAGCGATTGTCTAATACAAATTGTAGTAAATTAAATAATTAAATCAATAACATTCAATTTTTTAACGTTATTTCATTCATTTATTTTAAAATACAAATTTGTTGCTCTCTTCTTGTTATGTGTTAACAGTGATCAAATAATTCAATATTATATTTTAATTATAAGTTCAATTCAATTTATAAAATGCGGATCTAATTGACAATTGCTACATATTGTTTCTTTTATGTTCTCTTTCAAGTAATACCTTAAAAAAATCTATTTTCTCAAGGGAAAAAAACTTAGGTATGAGTTATTTTAGAGCAAGAAACCAAACCTTCTCTGTCATTCTCTAAATTAACCAGCATATCTACTTTCTCAAACAATTCTTCTTATGTCTACAATATTGTGTTGCATTATACTCTATAAAGAATGCAAAGTGTTTTAGATGAAGTTATTAGGAAATTTTAATCGACTAATTTTACGTAAAAGTAATTTTATCTTTTTTTTGAATAAAACTGAAAAACTAAAAACAATATTCGCAGTGATATCGCAGCTAGACCTATTGTTTAAGTTAGATAAATTCTATCTTAAAATATATTGCTATATAATGCTTATTAACCGCACAAATATTATCTTTCCCCAAAATTCTGCGTTAAATCAAACGCGACCTGGTTATTTTTGAATAGAATATATGAAAGAAGTAGAGAACGATACAGCTGATCAGCAGACTGAGCAGCAGAAAGATTTACAGAAAAAGTCAAATGAAGCGGTTTATTCAAAAGAATATACTGAGATTTTGACCAGTGTAATTCACGAAGGTGAGGAAATTTTCAAAAAGAAAAAACAATCTATTTTTCTAAGTTCTTGTATAGCAGGACTTGAAATTGGTTTTAGTTATGTTCTTGTGTGTGCATTGTTTTTCATACTGCACGGCCGAATTTCTGATCCCGTTATCTATCGCTTATTTGCATTCGTATATCCATTTGGTTTTGTTTTAGTTATTCTTGGAAAATCAGCGCTTTTTACAGAGCAGACTTCTGTTCTTGCACTACCAGTTCTTAACGGTCAAAGGACTGTGTGGGAACTTCTCAAGCTTTGGGGAATTGTTATTGTAGGAAATGTACTTGGAGGAAATTTCTTCGTGATTTTCATAGGTACGTTAGCTCCGCAGCTAGAACTTTTTGACACCGATACAATGGTAACGGTGGGGATGCATATCTTAAATCACAAACCATGGGCATTGTTTTTAAGTGCAATTGCTGCTGGTTGGCTTATGGGATTACTTACATGGCTTTTAAATAGTACGAATCAGGCATTAACGCGCATTTTGATAATTTTGATGGTTACTGGTGCAATTGGTTTCGCAGGATTTCACCACAGTATTGTTGGAAACCTTGAAGTTTTTGGAGCTTTCCTACATTCAGAAAGCGTTTCAACTGGTAATTATCTTTCATTTTTATTATTAACAATGCTTGGCAACGGATTTGGAGGTGCAATTGTGGTTGGACTTTTTAAATATAGAATATTCGAATCAAATTTTGGATCAGGTAAAATTCGTAAAAGAGATTGGGAATAAATAAACTAGTCGATTGAAACTATCTCTATAAATTCTGATTTAATTATTATTCTGAATACTTTAAAGGAATTGTCCAAAATTAATTTTTAAAAATTAGAATCGAGATTTCGCTTTTTATTGATTATTTTTTTTTCAATATCAGCTGATAATCTTGATGGTTTCTAATATTTCTCGCATGCGAAATTAACAGCTCATTCTTTTAATGCTTTCTTAAACAAATATTGCTAAGATCGAAGTTAAAATGTTTTTTCATCTGCATGCAGACAATTGCGATGATAGGCAACTTCTTGGACGCTGTAATTACTAATATTAATTACTGCACCATGAAATAAAATCGTGATCAAATAGATATTATTTGACATATGAAGATCATTGTTAATAATGGTTTATAAACTTAATTTTTACTTAATTACAAGCACAAAATCATTTACTTCTTGACGCGACTTTAAACATTTGTTTACCTATATTTTCGCCCTCGAACAGTCCTATAAATGCTGATGGAATATTCTCAAATCCTTCAATTAAATTTTCTTTATATACTATCTTTCCGCTCTTGAGCCACTGACTGATTTCTTTCTTTGCATTTTCGAATTCATCTTCAAAATCAAAGACTACAAATCCTTCCATTCTTACGCTTTTCTGAACGAGCGTATGATTTACTCGAGGTCCTTTTGGTGGATCAGACTCATTATATTGGGAAATTTCACCACATATTACCAATCTGCCGTGCTTGTTAATTGAAGCAATCACAGCATCAAAAGTTTCTCCACCGACAGTGTCAAAAAATACATCTACACCATCGGGACAAGCGTCAGAAACAGCTTTGGCAAGATTTTTTGTTTTTTTATAATTAATTGCGGCATCAGCGCCTAATTCTTGTCGCAAGTAGTCTAGTTTTTCTTCGGAACCAGCGATTCCAACCACCCTACAACCTTTTATTTTTGCTATTTGTACAGCCACATTACCAACTCCGCCCGCAGCGCCAGTAATTACAATCGTTTGCCCTTTTTTGATTTCGCCTATTTTCAATAGTCCGAAATATGCTGCGAGGCCAGGAACTCCCAAAATGCTTACCGAAGTAGAAATGTCTCCCAATTCAGGATTTACTTTCTCTAATTTATCACTAGATATTGCTTGATATTTTTGCCAAGACAAACGACCGTGAACGATATCTCCTTTTGCAAAAACATCAGTTTTACTTTCAATAACTTCGGCTACAGATCTGCTCGTAATCGGTTTGTCAATTTCAAACTTCATTCCGATGTCATCTTTTTCACCTTTTTTCATAAAGCCGCGCATACCAGCATCTACAGAAACATACAGCGTCTTAAGCAAAACTTCACCCTTTTTTAAATCTGGCATTTCGATATCCTTAAATTCGAATGAATCTTTGGTTGGTATTCCTGACGGGCGCTCTGCAAAAAGAATAGTCCGATTTTGATCTTGATTTTTCATGGATATGGAATTTTAAAAAGTAAATATATAATGAAAGAAAGTCATCCCAAACAAATTTAGTAAAAAGCATTATTCTGCATCAATTTCTATAAAACATTACTTACGATGCATTACAGAAACTATTATGATGTATATTCTTTGGTGGTGTGAAAAATTAAATTTATTGAAATACATCTGGTATTTTAAATCATATTATACAAGTAAAATAGATATATTATAGACGCAATAACTTAAACAGCTATAAAAATTTCTACTTCAGAATTTTCTCCGTTTTGAGATTTGTTGCCGTAAAGTTCAAAATCGTAGGTGTATTTTCTTTTCAGTTGTTTATCGTCTGTCCAAATTTCTTCCCAAGTATCAATAACAGCGTTCGGAATAATTCCTTTTGCAATATATTTTTTGAAATTTTCTCCTTTAAACTCTCTGCCTATTAAACCATCGGGAACCGCATCTAATGATGAAACCTTTACTCCTAGAATAGCTGTATAATTTCCTCGAAAGTCGCTTTCATAATCAGTGTAAATTGCATATATTTCATTTCCCACCCGATTTGTAATTGCCTCTATTATATTATCCGAAAAAAACTGTACCCACAGATTTCCAAGATCTTCAGCGTTTTGTCCATTTTGATTTGAAGTTTCTACAGCTAGTCCTATGATTTGAAAACTTTGTATTTTTCCCATATTTCTTTTTATATAAATTATTTTCCAATTTTATTTAATTTAATAATACTCCAAATAAGAAGTATAATTAGTATGATATTAGACCAGATTGCAAAATTGAGAACTTGTTTATTTATGTCGAGCGCAAAAATTAATTCTCTTGCAGTTTGAGCATTTACTTGATCAATAGTATGATTGTCTGTAATTTTGAAGTTGAATTGCTTTTCAACTACATCTCCAGCTTTTAAGTACTTAATTTCGTTCGAGTCGTTTTTTGCAACAATCCAAAATTGCCCCAAATCTTCCTTATCAATTGAAAAGCTAGAAGTCTTATTTGGCGCTATCTCGTGGCCAAAAATAACTTTTCTATTTATGGTATCGTTTGCGTCTTTGCCGAAGGTAATGGCAAATACTTTTAGATTTTGGTTTGTACTGTTTTCTGTTTTAATTTCCAAAGCAGATACTTGTCGGACTGATGATGCAATAAATGATACATAAAGAATCGAAATTATTCCAACAAAAATTCCGAATATAGCAAGTAATTTTAATTTACTGCTTTGTTTTGAATCTACAAATTGAGTTATTAGAAAAATAACAAGTAGTAAAAAAGCCGACGAAAATAATATATCCATTTTGTAATTCTGTTCAAGATTTCGAAAAAATGCAGCTTATTTGCGCAGCATTGGCAAAAGTACAAATTAAACTATTTTTATAAGCTGAAAAATAATAAAGAACTCAGATCAGAAGAATATCGCCATGGAAAGCAATTTATCTTGCAGTAATGATTCGGAGCAGTTACAGTTTGTTGTTTTTCCTCACTTAGAGTAAAACTGAAAATAAATTTGATATTGTTTCGGTTAAAATACATGATGATAGTTTATAACTGATAGTAAATTACAATGTTGAATTAGCACAGAATTCAAGTTTTAGATTTGTTATTAATCTCACAAATCGTGACTATCTATATTTTTGGCACATATCTTGAAACAGCACCTATCAAATCTTAAACTTACAATTATGAAACCAATTAAATTATCAGTTTTTATGTTAGGAGTCTTGTTAAGTACAGCAGGATTTGCACAAAATAAAAAGACAGAAGTTGCAAAAGAACAAAGAATGGAAATTCGTAGTGCGTCTGTTGCAGAAAAATTAGATCTAACTCCTGAGCAGCAGGTCAAAATGGCCGAAATGCGAAAAGATTCACAAATACAACGTGCTAAAGTAAAAAGCGATGTAACAACAGATGAAACATCTAAGAAAGCTGCGATGAAGGAATTACGTCAGAATAATAAAGAAAAAATGACTGAGATTCTGACTCCTGAACAATCGCAAAAATTGTCTGCAATGAAAGCGGATCGGAAACAAAACCATTCAAAAAAACATGCGAAGAGAGATCACAAAAGAAAAAGAATGATGGATAAGCATAGAAGTGCTCAGTAAATTCAAAAATTTTTATAAATTTTGAATAATGAAAACAATTAACCCAACAATAACTGCCTAGAATATCCTAAGCAGTTTTTTTTGGTCAGTAAAGAAAGGGTTTTCAATGATATCGGGAACTTGCGAAAAGGATGGGAGCGGCATCCTTTGCTGCAAGAGATTGAAGTACATTTTATCGAAAATTGCAGGCAGCAAAGATATAGTGGACAGCCTGGGCCCGAGCTAGATTTCATTTCACTTTTAAGAAAAGTCATTGTAGCTCGGGTTTCGCCCAAATCAATATTCTTAAAATTATTGTTAAGCAAATAAAGAATCTAAATGTCAAGAAACGTTGAAATTGAAGTACATTTAAATCAAAAAAAAGCGAATGAAAAAAGAAAAAATGTTGTTTGAAGATGCGCTAATTGTGGAGCAGAAAGATTTTGCAAAATTTGATTCAGAACTAATTTTTGCCAATAGAGAACTTGCTTTTCAAATTCAAGAGAAGGAGGATCGTGCGGCCGAATTACTGATTGCAAATGTGGAACTTGCTTTTCAAAATAAAGAAAAGGAAAATCGCGCCTCCGAATTAATCATTGCAAATAAAGAGCTTGCATTCCAGAATTTGCAAAAGGAAAAAAGAGCTTCTGAATTATATACAGCGAATAAGGAGCTAGCTTTTCAAAATCAAGAGAAGGAAAATCGAGCGTACGAATTGTTGATAGCAAACAAAGAATTGGCTTTTCAAAATCAAGAGAAAGAGAATCGCGCGGCTGAACTACTGACTGCAAATCAGGAATTGGCATTCCAAAATCAAGAAAAAGAGAACCGTGCTGCTGAATTGTTGATAGCAAATAAGGAGTTGGCTTTTCAAAATACAGAGAAAGAAAAACGTGCTGCTGAATTGTTGATCGCGAATAAAGAATTAGCTTTCCAGAATCAAGAAAAAGAAAATCGTGCTGCTGAATTGTTAATTGCTAATAAGGAATTGGCTTTTCAGAATCAAGAAAAAGAGAACCGAGCGTCTGAGCTGTTGCTGGCGAATCAGGAATTGGCTTTGCAGAATCAAGAAAAAGAAAATCTTGCTTCTGAATTATTTATTGCGAACGAAGAGCTCGCGTTCCAAAATCTAGAAAGGGAAAAGCGCGCAAACGAACTACTGCGGGCTAATAAAGATTTGGAAACATTTGCATTTATTTCCAGTCATGATTTGCAGGAGCCATTACGAAAAATACAAGGTTTTGCTAACAGAGTGATTGCTGAGGAATCTCAAAATTTGTCCGAGAAAGGGCAGCATTACTTTGAAAGAATATGCAGTTCGGCGCTTCGAATGCAGACGCTTCTAAATGATTTGCTTGTGCACTCAAGATCTACAGAGCGGGAAAGTAATATTGAAAAGATAGATTTCAACGACTGTGTTACTGCAGTTTTATCTTCGAAAGAAGAAGTTATAACGGAGAATGATGTACTTGTGACGATCGCTGAAACGTGCACTTTGACAGTGATCCCTTTTCAGTTTCGACAAATGCTGCAAAATTTATTGTCAAATGCAATAAAATTCAGGAAACCTAATGAGCAACTGCAAATTAATATTTCGTGCGGTATTGCTGAAAAAGCTGATGTTACGAGTAGAAACTTACCTAGCAATACTAACTATTCGTATATAAATATCAGCGATACAGGGATAGGATTTGATGAAAAGTATAAAGAAATCATTTTTGAAATGTTCAGACGACTAAACGATAATAATCTCTATAGCGGTACAGGAATCGGACTAACTATTGTTCAGAAAATTGTTGAAAATCACAACGGATATATTTTTGCTAGTGGGAATCAAGGAGAAGGTGCCACTTTTGAATTATATCTTCCATTGTTGTCTGAAATAATTGTTGAGAATTAGGAATTGCCTACTAACAATAATTGTACGCATTTTTATTTTTCTATTATATTTGCAATATGACAACACAACTTAAACTCTATATGGTCATGATTGGCTGTACGCCGAAAGGCAGAATTACAGAGCAACATGATATATTTTTTGGCATTGCCGAAAATCTTAAGGAATTGATTCCGCAGTTAAATGATTTTTGGCCAGAAGCAAAAGGGCAATTTCATATAGATGCTTGGCGTGAGGTGACTGTGGTCGACGATTACTCGATAGAAGTTGCAATAAATGAAGGCGTTATAGACCGCCAAAACAATTTATACTTTCTTAATCTTGGAGGTTATAAACCTGGAGAATTTGAAGAATATCATTATAAAATATTAAGCGTTGCTCAAGATATGGCGGCGGCTGTAAAATTATCAAAAAAAACTGCTTTTTATAAGCACTGTGGCTTTAAGGGCGCAGTGACTCACATAGACGATAAGTACGGAATTGATATTGACGATTCTCATAAAGTATCAGACCTTTTAAATACTGAGACAAAATTACATTATCAACTAAATATAACAGATTTAGTTGCGCCGAAAGAAGCTGATAAACTGCATGTTGGATATTTAAAATTGAAATCTATTTAAATTGATGTCGAATTGTTTAAAGGACTTTTCTGCTTTAAGTTTTTTTAAGATAAAACTGTTTTATCGAACATCCATTATATTGCAAAACTTATGAGTCGGAATAATGAAAAGAATATTAAAAAGCACAACGATAAACTACACAAATCTCAAGCGAAGGTCAAGGATGCGGAAGTTGCGCGAAAAGAGAAACTAAAGCAGATAGCAAAGAAGTTTAATGATCAAAATAAAGTTGAATAATATGGCTGTTTGCTATTGTGGAAATATGGCTTCATTTGAAAGTTGTTGTGAACCATTTATTATTGGAGTTCAAAAAGCGAGGTCGGCAGAGCAATTAATGCGCTCGCGTTACAGCGCATATTGCACGCAAGCTGCCAATTATTTGGTGCAGACTACGCATAAATCTACACGACAATTTCATAAAAAATCTGATATTCTTGAATGGTCGGTATCAAATAAGTGGATGAGATTGGAAATAATTAAATCTGCCGAATTTATTGTCGAATTCAAGGCATTTTTCACCGACGAAAATAATGAGTCGTCCTTGCATCACGAAAAATCTACATTTACTTTTGATGGTGGAAAATGGTTTTATGTTGATGGGATATTCTTTTAAATTTTACAAATTAAAGTCGTGCATTACCGAAATTGATCGACAAATTCATCAATCTTCTCAATTCCACTTTCGGTGAGTTGTTTGATAAATGCACTACCAATTATTCCACCTTTTGCGAATTCAGTTGCTTGATTGAAAGTCTGCAGATCACTTATTCCGAACCCAACAATTTGAGGATTTTTAAGGTTCAAATTTCTAATTCGCTCAAAGTATTCTAATTGTAAATTTCCAAAACCAGAACTACCTCCTGTTACGCTAGCTGAACTTACAGTATAGATAAATCCATTTGAAGCATTGTCTATGAATTGAATACGTTCTAAAGAAGTTTGTGGTGTAATTAGAAATGTATTTAGAATTCCGTATTTTTCAAAAATATGTTTATAATCTTGGAGATATATTTCTATTGGAAGATCGGGAATAATCAAACCATTAATTCCAACTTCAAGACATTTTCGACAAAAATTTTCGGCACCAAACTGCAGAATAGGATTAAAATATCCCATTATCAAAAGTGGAATTTTTACAGATTTCCGAACATCTTTCAGCTGCTCAAATAAGATTTCTGTCGTCATGCCGTTTTGCAATGCCTTTGTCGAGCTTGCTTGAATTGTAGGTCCATCGGCGAGCGGATCACTAAATGGAAGTCCGATTTCTATCATGTCAACTCCGCTATTTTCTAAAGCTTTAATAATAGTTATAGTATCATTTAATAAAGGGTAACCTGCAGTAAAGTAGATGGACAGAAGATTGTGCTTTTGTTGCAAAGTTTGAGTGATTCTATTCATTATTTTTTATTTTATCTATTTTTTTTTATAATGTAGTGCTTAGTATAATTATTATTTAAAACCCAAAATAATCCACATAAGTTTGGAGATCTTTATCGCCTCTGCCAGAAAGATTAATGACAACCACATCGGTAGATTTAAAATTCATCTGATCAAGCACAGCAAAAGC
Source organism: Flavobacteriales bacterium (assembly GCA_038243675.1). Classification (GTDB taxonomy): domain Bacteria; phylum Bacteroidota; class Bacteroidia; order Flavobacteriales; family Flavobacteriaceae; genus Flavobacterium. Next base: position 9,243 of record JBBSQV010000002.1, on the reverse strand, counting down.
GTGAGCACTTTCGATTGCAGGGATAATCCCTTCCAATTTGGATAGCTGTAGACCAGCCGCCATAGCTTGTTTATCGGTTATTGAAATGAATTGTGCTCTACCAGTTGCGAACAAATTGGCGTGCATCGGACCAACTCCAGGATAATCTAATCCTGCAGAAATGGAATAAGGTTCAGTAATTTGGCCGTCAATTGACTGCATTAAAAGTGTTTTACTTCCGTGAATAATTCCCACTTTTCCCAACGCAGAAGTTGCGGCACATTCACCGGAATCAATTCCTAGACCTGCGGCTTCTACGGCGATAATTTTCACATCTAAACTGTCTAGATAATGGTAGTAGGCACCGGCAGCATTACTTCCTCCACCAACGCACGCAATTACATAATCAGGATTCTCACGATTTTCTTTTTCTACAAGTTGCGTTTTGATTTCTTTGGAGATCACACTTTGAAAACGAGCTACCATATCAGGATAGGGATGTGGTCCTACAACGGACCCAATAATATAATAGGTGTCTTTTGGATTGTTAATCCAATCTCGAATCGCTTCATTTGTGGCATCTTTCAGCGTTTTAGATCCAGAAGTTGCTGGTCTGACTTCGGCACCAAGCATTTTCATTCTAGCTACATTTGGTGCTTGACGCTTAATGTCGACTTCGCCCATAAAAACGATGCACTGCAAACCCATCAGAGCACAGACTGTCGCAGTTGCAACACCGTGCTGACCAGCACCAGTTTCGGCAATAATTCGGGTTTTGCCTAGCCGTTTTGCCAAAAGAATTTGACCAATTGTATTATTTATTTTATGTGCTCCCGTGTGACACAAATCCTCTCTTTTAAGATAAATTTTTGTCTTGTATTTTTTGGATAAATTTTCGGCAAAATAAAGTGGAGTAGGGCGGCCCACATAATCTTTTAGCAAGGCCTCAAATTCTGCTTGGAAGCTTGCATCTGCGGTCAGTTCTAAATATTTTGATCGTAGTTCTTCTACATTTGAATATAACATTTCGGGAATGAATGCACCTCCAAAATCCCCGTAATATCCTTTTTCATCTACATTATATGACATAATTTTTTTTTTAATTTTTGAAATTTTTAAGAACTTCTCGACACAGATTTATATTCTTTATTCCAGCTGAAGTTTCCAGTTTACTATTAAAGTCAATTCCGTAAATAGGTAATTTTGATCGTAGCAATTCCTTTACTTTCGAAATTTCTTCTAATCCAATTCCGCCACTTAAAAAAAATGGCTTTTCCGATGGATAGGTATCTAAAATTTGCCATTTGAAGCTAATTCCATTTCCTCCCGCTTGCTTACCTTTGGTATCAAATAGAAAAAAATTGCAACAGTCTTCGAACTCTTTTAAAATATTAAAGTCGAATTCGTTTCCAACAGAAAATACCTTAATGATTTCAATTTCATCTCCAAGCTGTCTTTTTAATCCTTTACAAAATTCAGCTGATTCATTGCCGTGTAATTGTACAGCTTGCAAATCATGATAAACAACTTTTTCTAAAATTTCAAATATCGTAGTTGCTACAAATACACCGGCTTTCTTAATAGATGAAGGTAGATACGGAATTGTTCCTGCAAAATTTCGAATTGAATTTTCATAGAAAATAAATCCTACATAGTCGGGTATTAAACTTGCAACATCAATTATATTACTACTTTCTGTCATTCCACAAATCTTTATAATAGTAGATTTTCTTTTTGTCTTTATTAAATTATCTATCATTAGCATATATTATAGAGCGTTTAAATCAGCAATAAAATTTTTAGCAGCTTCCCCAGGTTTAGATGTTTTCATAAAATTTTCTCCCATCAAGAATCCTCTGAAGCCAAAGCACTCTAATTCGAAAACATCTTTGACCGACGAAATTCCACTTTCGGATAGTTTCAAAAATTCTGACGGTATGAATTGTGAGAGTCGTCTGCTTGTATTCAAGTTTACTTCAAAAGTGTCAAGATTTCTGTTGTTTACGCCAATCATATCTAGACTAGGCATAATTGATTTTTCTAACTCTTCCTGACTGTGAACTTCCAAGAGCACTTCTAAACCAATTGCTTTAGCAAATTCCGAAAGGATTTTAACTTGATTTTTTGTCAGAATTGAAGCAATCAATAGTACTGCATCGGCACCATTAGATTTTGCCTCTAAAATTTGATACTCATCGATTATAAATTCCTTTCTTAAAATTGGAATTTTAACTGAAGCTCTGGCTAGTATTAAATCTTCCAACGATCCTCCAAAATATCTTGAATCAGTTAATACTGAGATGCCGTTTACATTTGCTTCTTCATATCCTCTAACAACCTCTTCTACAGCTAGACTTTGATTTATAATCGTCTTGGAAGGAGACCGGCGTTTATGCTCAGCAATTATTCCGTATTTTGATTTCTGCAAACTATTTTTTAATGAGTTTATTGGTCTTTGAAATAAATCCGAAGCTTCTAATTGCGCAGTAGAAATGACAGATTTTTTGAGAATAATTTCTCCTTTTTTATTAGCAACTATTTTGGTTAAGATGTTCATTTTTTAATTTATTAATTACTTTTATTTCTTGGATAAAAATCATTGTCACTTAATTCATTTCGACTAATCTTTCTAAAGATCTCTTAGCACTTCCAGACAACAGGCTTGTTTTAGCTCTTTCAAACCCTTCCTGTACAGTACAATTTTCTACAGTGGCAATTGCCATCGCAGCATTTGCGCAAACAACATCTTGCTGTGCCTGAGTACCGTCACCATTAATAATGTCATAAAAAATTTTAGCAGAAGCATCAATTGTACAACCTCCTTTTATTTGACATTGTTGTAAAACAGATAGTCCAAAATGAGATGGATCGAAAATTCCTTCTTCGTTATTCTTGATTATTTTAGTCGAACCGGTAAGTGAGATTTCGTCATAACCATCAATCGAATGTAAAATCGCGAAATTGACATTGCTGTTTTGGTACAGGTATGCGTACATTCGAGCTATTTCTAAATTAAAAACTCCAATAAGCTGATTTTGCGGAAATGAAGGATTTACCATCGGGCCAAGCATGTTAAAGAAAGTTTTCATAGCAAGATCTTTTCGAATTTGTCCAACATTTTTGAGTGCAGGATGAAAAAGGGGTGCGTGCATTACACATATTCCTGAATGATCAAGACTTCTTTTGAGCTTTTCATTATCATTACTAAATTTTACGCCTATTTTTTCTAGTACATTACTGGAACCCGAAATGGACGAAACTCCATAGTTACCATGCTTTGCAACTTTAATTCCAGCACCCGCAACTACAAAAGCTGACAGCGTTGAAATGTTGAAAGTATCCTTACCGTCGCCACCAGTGCCGCAGAGATCAATCGTATTGAAATCAGATAAGTCGATGCAGATGCACATTTCAAGTAGCGCATCACGAAAGCCTTGCAATTCCTCTATCGTCACAGTTCGCATCATAAATATTGTTAAAAATGATGAAATCTGATTGCTATTATAATTGCCATTTGAGATGTTGATTAAGACATTTTTTGCTTCGTCTATATTTAGAACTTCGTGGTTTATTAGTCGGTTTAATATATTTTTCATTTTGATTCTTTTGATTTACTGTTTACAGTTAACGATTAATTGTAAATGAAGAAAGATGAGATCTAATAATTAAGCCAATTATATAACATCTTTTTCCCATTTGGTGTAAGCACACTTTCTGGATGAAATTGTACTCCGCGAACATCAAATGCTCTGTGTCGAAGTGACATAATTTGACCATTTTCGTCAATAGATGTCATTTGTAAAACAGCTGGCAAAGGATTTTCAACAATCCACGAATGATATCGGCCAACCTCTAAATGCTTATCTAAATTTCGGAATAAAACTTCATCATCAACTATCACCTCGATCTTTGTTGCAACTCCGTGGTAAACTCTATCTAGATTTTGAAGTGTTCCGCCGAATACTTCGGCGATAGCTTGCTGTCCAAGACAAACACCCAAAATACTTTTGGTCGCTGCATATCGTTCGATTACTTCTGTTAGACTTCCAGCTTCACTTGGAATTCCAGGGCCTGGAGAAAGCACTATTTTGTCAAAATTCGCCACATCTTTCATATCAAATTCATCATTACGAAAAACTGTTACGTTCTGATTCATTTCCTCCAAATAATAAACTAAATTGTAAGTGAAACTATCATAATTGTCTATTACCAGTATTTTTTTCATAATTTTAATTATTAATGGTTTCTGCTAAATCGACAGCTTTGTTTAAAGCACGAAGTTTATTGTAAACTTCTTGCATTTCGAGTTCTGCATCTGAATTTGCTACGATTCCGGCGCCTGCTTGCGAATGGAGTTGATGATTTTTACTGAGAAAAGTTCTTATCATAATTGCATGGTTAAAATTTCCATCAAAATCCATAAATCCAATTGCACCACCGTAAAAATTTCGATTGGTTTTTTCGTACTGATTGATAAGTTGCATTGCTTGGTGTTTTGGAGCTCCGCTTAATGTACCAGCAGGAAAAGTGTCTCCAACAACTTTCATGGTTGAAACATCCGTGTGCAAAAGTGCTGTAACCTTGGAGACTAGATGAATGACGTGAGAAAAGAACTGTACTTCTCTGTACTTCTCAATTTTTACCTGTTTTCCATTACGACTTAAATCATTTCTAGCCAAATCGACTAACATTATATGTTCACTATTTTCCTTTTGATCCTCGGATAGCTTTTTGGCAAGAATCGCATCTTGTTCGTCATTTCCTGTGCGCTTAAAGGTTCCTGCAATTGGATGAATTTCGGCAATTCGATCCTTGATAATGAGCTGAGCTTCGGGTGATGATCCAAAAATCTTGAAATTGCCATAATCAAAGAAAAACAAATAGGGTGAAGGATTGATGCTTCTTAGAGCTCTATAGACATTAAATTCATCTCCTTTAAAAGTTTGCGTAAAACGTCTAGACAAAACCAATTGAAAAACATCTCCACGCATACAATGTTTTTTTGCTATTTCTACATTTTCCTTGAAATCGCCGTCCGTAAGATTTGAAAATCCGTGCCCATTTTTTTGAAATTTGTAGCTTGAAATATTGCGAGACTGTAAAAGCTGCTCGATTTCGTCAGTATTGTCTCTTCTATCAATGCTGTGACAAAAAATATAAGCCTCATTTTTAAAATGATTTATCGCAATAATATTTTGGTAAATATGGTATTGCATTTCGGGAATACTCGTGCTCGAATCTTTTTTAGAGATATCTATTTTCTCAAAATATTTCACAGCATCGTAGGAGATATACCCGAAAAGGCCGTTGTTAATGAATTTAAAATCGTTTGGGTCAACCTGAAAATTATTGGAGAAACATTCTACAGTTTCTCCAACGTTGGTAGATTCTGTTATAAAAATTTCATTTGAAGTTCCATCGGGAAATATTGTACTAATTACTTCATTTTCAACTTTGATTGAGGCAATTGGATTGCAACAGATATACGAAAAGCTATTATCGTTTGTGTGATAATCGCTACTTTCTAGCAAAATGCTATTTGGAAATTTATCACGTATCTTCAAATAGACACTTACTGGAGTAATGGTGTCAGCTAGAATCTGTTTGTATTTAGTTTTTAAAATGAACTTTTTCATTTTGAAGTTTTAAAGGATTTTTATTTTTGGGCACAAAAAAAAAGGCTTGTCGTAATGACAAGCCTTTTTTGTATTTTGATTTCAAATAATACTATAGGGGACTTAGTTCACGACGACTGACGTAAATTTGTTCCACCACCAAGTATTGTTTAAAAGAGTGTACATGTTTTTTATTTATAGCAAATGTATAAAGGAAATTCGTTACGATTTATAATTTTATGGATTTTTTTTCAAAATATTTTAAATCGCTTAAAAAAATTATTTCGAAGATAGATATAAAATCATTTTCAAAGTTATTGTATATACCTGATTGCTATATTATTGAATGAAAACTTTGTGTTGTAAATATAAGGAAAATGAATTGTAATTTACTATAAAGAAATTAATTCAACCCCTAGTTAATCTGTAGAATGTTTAGCAAATAGCTATGTTCTACTGTGGTAAATTACATTTCAACAAATAATTTTAGCAGAAAAGTTGATATTTGATTCTTAAAAAATCCGATACTTAGCAATCTTTATCATAGAATTTCTTGCAGTTTTTGAAACCAGATCTTATTAGCACTAGTGAGAAAATTATAATTAATTATCAGATAAATATACTTTCCTTCAATTGTAGTCAACCGTAATGGTTGCCAAAACAGGCCGAAGTTTTTAGCTAAGATCGCGGTAAAATTCTCATCAAAACCTAGATATAACTGTGATAAGTCCGTGAGAGGAAGATTTAGATTCTCATCACCTTCAATCTGTATTGAATCTTCAGTCAGAGCTATAGTTCCAAAATGTGTGTGAAAAGGCTTGACAAGACTGAACTGAAATGCCAAATCTTGACTTTTTTGTCGATTCTGAATTTCGTAATCAAAACTCCAAAGTACATTGCCTGTGAGAATGGTATTCATATTTGGTCAACTTTGCTAATTGCAGTATTTATTTTGTGCTTCTAGTACCATTTTGGAATCGTCTCCAAGTAAAATTGCTTTGTTTAAATCATTACAAATGTCGATGAGAAATTCTTTGGGGATTTCACTCTTTTTGGAGGCGAAGATTTTAACTTCTGTCGATTTTGAGAGTATTCTACTATCCGCAAACTCACTCTTTCTTATCAGCACAAAAGCTTTGTTTGAATAAGCTTTCACAAAAGATGGTTCGATTTTTATTGCTTTTTCAAAATCTGCAGTCGCTTTATCAAACTGCATTTCGTTCAAATACATTGTACCTCTTGAGAAATATCCCTCTGCAAATTCAGGATTTAATTTTAAAAGATTTTCTATATTTTTTACCGCATCTTTATAATTACCAAGCTTATATTGTTCTTGTGATTCATTGTAAAATTTAATTATTCTGTCATTATTTTTATCTTCTTGATATACGCCTCTTTTATATAGACTCTTTAATTTTAGCGCTCCTGTGGAGTAGTAGGTAGAGGATTCTCCGTGCAAATTACCATTCTCATCAAAAGTCGATTTTTGTTGTAACTGCCCATTCTGATGGTATTTTTCCCAATTCCCCACTTTTTTTCCATTTTTTAAAATACCTTTTTGGATCAAAATTCCCTCGGAATTAAACTGTTGTTCTAATCCATTCGCTAATCCATTCGCATATTCTACATCGTTTGAAATCTGTCCATTTTTGTGATATATAGTTCTTGTGCCTTTCAGCTTTCCATTGAAAAACTCTCCTTGACCTTGTTTGAACCCTGTTATGAAATAATCAGTAAACTTTCCTGTGTACGGCGTTGTGCTATTTTTAAGATGCCATTTATCGTTAATTCTGTTCATTAGGGATGTTGTAGGAATTCTTTTTAAGCTATCAGCACGCTTTTCATATTCTTTAGTAAAAACGTAAATGATGTTATCTACATCAACATTGAATCCTGCGGAGTTGATCTTGCTTTTATCATTTACAACAACAATATGACCAATGAGACCTTCGGTCAAATCTTCAAAGTAAGTTTCATCTACATCAATTAGTGGAATTGAATCTACTACATATAAGGTTTTTTTTTCTTGAGAAAAGCCACAAAGAGAAACTGTAAATACTAAAAATATAAAGATAATCTTTTTCATTTTTCGATTTTTTCAATTGTTTCAATCAATTAGATTTCTCATTCGCGCAAGGGATGGCAATGGTATCCTTTGCTGCCAAGGTAAAATATCTAACATTAATAAAATTCTCTGGCAGCAAAGATATAATGTACAGCCCGACCTAAGCCTCAACACAACATCAATTTTAGTTAGGTTCTGAGGCGATGGTTGCGCCCAAAAAAACATTTTAATTCAGTAAAGTGTCATCGTTGCTTTTCTCCTCATTCAAAATATTATCTTGCTCTTTTGCCAACTTATTTTTTGTTGGAATTTTATAATTTAGAGAGAACCCAAATCTTCTAGTATCGTATTTACTATCGTAAAGCAGGTTTGTGCCAATAGCATCCAAACCCTGCTTGCTAGTATTGAGAATATCATTGGCAAAGATAGAAATGGACAAATTATCTGATAAAAATTTTTTCGCAAATGTTACATCCAATGACTGATTAAGTTGCTCACGTATTGCATAATACTGATAATTACCTCCAGTACTAGTACCGTTGTAATTGAGTGTAAATTTAATTTTTGAAGGCAGTAAAATTTGGGACATTATATTATAAACCCAGAAAGATTTAGCATCAATTCCTTGTAAAAGATGTTTTTGATTGCCCACATAAATGTACATAAAGTTAATGTCATCAGGATTAAAATTAAATTTTAATGTCTCTTGAAGTCCTTTCGTAAAAAGCATATATGGAATAGGCACACCGAAATTAACGTTGCGAACCTTAAATTTAGGAATATTTTGAGACACACTTGCAGCTCCCGTTGGGGTTGAAATTATGCGATCTACAACTTTATTTTTTGCATCGCTGATTGAATAACCAATAAAAAAATATTCAAAAGCACTAACTTTTACTTCGTAATTATCGAAAATCGTAGGTTGCAAATTCGGATTTCCCGCAAAGTCAACATTAGGATTTTGATAACTTGTGTTATTAGGATTCAGCGAAGAAGTATTAGGAAGGCTAATTTTTTTATTATAATTCGTATTTAAAAAGACTTGAGGCATTAGATTATATTGAATCGACGCATTAGGAAAAAAACGTGTTAGATTAAAGGGAGTTAAGTTATCAGTATCAGTTTTGCCCTCGATGTTGTAAGATTCTAATCTTCCCCCAAGAATAAATTCGAAATCCTTGTACTTAGTCTGTAATTCTGTGTAAGCAGACAGAGTAGTGCGTTCGTAGTTAAGATTTTTAATATTAAAGCTATTCGTTACAAAATCGAGTTTGTCAGCAAGGATTCCCGCGCTCCATTTAGTGTCATTCAACAATTGCAGCTGCTGCGAATAATCAGTTTTAAACTGGTAAAAATTTTGATTGTAATCATTCAGCAAACTTGTAACTCCACTTGGAATTGATCTCAAATCGAAGCTATTCTGATTATTGTTGTAATTGGCACGGAAATCTAGTTTTTTTGTCAAGTCTTTAAAGCGTTTTTGATATGTTATCATCACATCATGCCTTTCAACATCAGTATCACTTCTATCAACATTTGCGAAATTATATCCTACAGCGTCAACTAATCTACCATTAGCGCCGG
>JBBSQV010000001.1:0-88075 GCA_038243675.1 Flavobacteriales bacterium | reverse complement strand
AAAACTTAGTAAGACAGAGCAAGTTGCAAAAATGGAAAGTTTAATTTCTGAATTTAGTCTTGAGCATATCCGCACTAACCGTGGCGATTTACTTTCGGGTGGGGAACGGAGGCGTACAGAAATTGCACGTTGTCTTGCCACAGATCCTAAATTTATTCTGCTTGACGAACCTTTTGCGGGAGTAGATCCTGTTGCAGTTGAGGATATTCAAAGAATTGTAGCACAGCTTAAAAACAAGAATATCGGAATTTTAATAACTGACCACAACGTACAGGAGACTTTGGCAATAACAGACAAAACCTACCTAATGTTTGAGGGTGGAATTTTGAAAGCGGGTGTTCCTGAAGAACTTGTTGAAGACGAGATGGTGAGACGCGTTTATTTGGGTCAGAATTTTGAACTTCGTAAAAAGAAACTGGAATTTTAGATTTGCGCTTTCGCTAACATTTTATTGTTGAATATTGATAGTATGACATAAAGTATTATTATCAAAGGAATTCCGGCATACTGAAAAACTGCAAGCAACACTACAGAAATTGCTAAAAACGAAAGTTGTAGTTTATTGGAAGACCAGCTAAAATTCATTTTAATCTTCAAGCTGAACAAAGGAATTTCGGCATTCAGAATATAAGCGCTCAACAAACTAATTCCCAAAAGAATATAAGGATTGATAAGAATTTCACGCAGAATCATTGAGTCGGTATTAAACAAAATCACGGGCAAACTTAAAATAAATAGAGCATTTGCAGGAGTTGGAAGACCAATAAAAGATTCCGTTTGTCTTTCGTCAATATTAAAGTTTGCTAGTCTGTAACAAGAACCTAGAGTTATCAAGAATCCGAAAAATGCAAAGTATTCAAATGGCAGATTCATATTTTCGTTCATCATTCTAAACATTACATAGCCCGGAACCACACCACTTGTCACCATATCTGCAAGTGAATCCAATTGTAATCCAAGCGGACTGGAAACATTAAAAAGACGGGCGAAAAATCCATCAAAAAAATCTAGAAAAATTCCTGTACAAACCCAAATAAAAGCCATTTCATAATTGGCATTTGTTGCATATACTAAAGCTATACAACCTGACAATAAATTGAGAAGCGTTATAGTATTTGGAACCTGAGCTTTAATATTCATAACCGACAAATTTTGAAATGTTTGCTCGCAAATTTAGTACAATAACTCTTAGACAACTGCGTTTTTTATAATGAATTTGGGGCTTTCGCCAAATGGCCTCTGGTTTTCCAGAGGTTAATAAATTTAACCCATGAAAAAACACTATTTTTGCCACTTCAAATTTCAACAAATAATAAGACATTGAAATATAATTATCTCTTTCTATTTCTATTAGTTACGGCGATTTCTTCGGCTCAGACAGTGAGAAAATATTCGAATGAATTTATGAATATTGGAGTTGATGCAGCAGCTCTTGGAATTTCAAATGCAGTAACTGCAAGTGTCAAAGATGTCACTTCAACATATTGGAATCCGGCAGGTCTTATTGGACTAGAAGATGGTCAGGTCGCATTGATGCACGCAAGTTACTTTGCCAATATTGCTCAGTACGACTATATCGCTTACGCTAAACCAATTGATGATCGTTCAGCTTTTGGAATTTCAATAATCCGATTTGGGGTTGATGATATTTTAAACACTACCGAACTTATAGATCAAAACGGAAATATAGATTACAACCGAGTTAGTCTTTTTTCGGCGGCAGATTATGGATTTACATTTTCTTACGCTCGAAAATTACAAGTACCAGGATTCCAATATGGAGTGAATGCCAAAGTTATTCGCCGCGTTATTGGAAAGTTCGCGAATTCTTGGGGTGTTGGTTTTGATGTAGGACTGCAATTCGAAAAGAACGACTGGCAAGTAGGATTGATGCTTCGTGATATTACTACCACCTACAATATATGGAACATCGATGAAGATGAATTTGCAAAGATTCAAGCTGCAATTCCAGGTCAGAATCAAGACTTACCAGAAAGCACCGAGATCACCTTGCCAAAAGCACAGCTTGGTGTGGCAAAGAAATTTGTTATTAGATACGACTATAGTATTTTGGCTGCAGCTAATTTAAATATGAGATTTGCTCGAACAAATGATATAATTTCTACCGAAGCAGTTAGTATCGATCCAGCTTTGGGATTTCAATTTGGTTATATTGATTTAGTTTACCTTCGGGCTGGAGTGGGAAATTTCCAAAATATTTCTCAGATTGATGGAAGCGATAAAGTAGGTTTTCAACCAAATATAGGTTTAGGCTTCAAATACAAAGGCATCGAAGTTGATTATGCATTGACCGATTTAGGAGATCAGAGTGCAGCCTTATATTCCAATGTTTTCTCACTTAAAGTTGACTTGGGAATTTTTAGATAATATTTATTTAGCAACAGCATTATGAAAATTTGCGGCAGTCAGGTTTTACTATTTATACTTTTCACTTTTCTCAGTTTACAACAATTCCAAGCTGAACCTTTATCGAAGAATGCACGTGTGAGCGTACTTACCTGTGGCGTTGGAAATGAAGTTTACGCATTGTTTGGGCATACTGCGATAAGAATCACCGACGAAGCGACAAATTTGGATATCGTATACAACTACGGTGCTTTTGACTTTGCTACTCCAAATTTTGTTGGGAAATTTGCCAAAGGTGACTTACAATACTTTGCAACTTCAGAATCATTTAATGAATTCGTTTTACAATATCAATACGAGCAACGGGGTATTGTAGAACAAGAGTTGAATATGACCGATGTCCAGAAACAATCGTTATTTGATGAACTTAATAGAGTTTTAACGTCAAGCGAAGGAACCTATACGTATAAATTTATTGACAAAAATTGCACGAATATGGCAGTAGATATCATCAATAAAACGCTTGGCAGAAATGCAATTATAAAGAGGGACAACCTCAACTTCACGTATCGCGAGACACTTTTTCCGTTTTTTGATGGTCATTTTTTCGAAAAGTTAGGAACTTCGATTATCTTCGGAAGCAAAGTAGATCAGCAAGCAACGTTATTATTCTTGCCAATAGAATTACTGGAGAGTCTTGCAACTACACAAATCAACGGAAAACCCTTAGCAGAAAAAGCTGAAGTTCTTTTGGCTCAACCTCAACAAGAAGCACCATTATCGTGGTGGAATAATTGGATTTTTTACATTTTGATAATGTTTGCAATCTTAATATTGAACAAAAAAATAGCAACTTTAAGCTTTTTGGCAATGACAGGCTTGATTGGATTGTTCTTTGTGGTGGCCGGATTTTGGTCGCTGCATGGTGAACTTGCTTATAACTATAATGCATTGCTACTTAATCCGTTACTACTGCTTTTTGTGGGACTTTCTTTGGCTCGCAAAAAAATTGCATTACAACGCTTAACCTATATTCTAATTGCTTGCTTTGCTATTTACTTTGTATTAATGCTAAACAAAATTCATTTTTGGATCGTAATGCCGCTTTTTGTAACCATTGTTATTGTAGTATTGAGAATAGGATTGCCTAGAAAACCTTGGATTTTAGAGCTTGTGCATACGCAACTTCTTATTGCCCTCGGTAGAGAAGTACCGTACTAAAAGTCTTTACCATAATATTGATATCAATAAAAATGCTTCGGTGTTTGATATAATAAAGATCATACTGCAACTTAACGAGACTGTCTTCGAGGGTCTCACCATAAGGATAGTTCACCTGTGCCCAACCTGTGAGTCCTGGTTTTATAATGTGTCGAGTAGTATAAAATGGCATTTTATCGGCAATTTGCTTCACAAAAATTGGTCGTTCAGGTCTGGGGCCAATGATGCTCATCTCTCCTCTTAAGATATTTATAAATTGTGGAAACTCGTCAATTCTAGTCTTCCTCATAAATTTACCGAAAGGTGTAACTCGAATATCATTAGCAGTAGAAAAGACCGCTCCTTCTCTCTCGGCATTCTTACCCATCGTGCGAAATTTATAGATTTTAAATACCTGGCCATTTTTCCCAACTCTTTTCTGAGTGTAGAAAAGTTTACCCTTATTGGCGATTAGATTAAAAACCATAATAAATGGGGCCAAGACCGCACCTATCAAAATGCCAAACACTGCAAATACAATATCCAAAAATCTAGCAGAAAATTGATAAAGTTGATTTTGATTGCTGCGGCTAAAAGGGAAATATTTAAAAAAGTCTCTTTCCAGATAATGCACAGGAATTCGCTGATTGAGCTGTTCGTATACTTGGGAATATTCACGGATATTATAACCATTTTCCAATAACTGCAGCAGCTGATTGTAGATTTCCTTTGTAATTCCTTCGGTCTCTTTTGAAGCAATAATTATATCTGATACATTATGTTTCATGACAAATTTTTCAATTTTGTCACGATGTATTCTTTTTAAAGAAGGATTTCTTTCTACTACTTGTGCATCTCTATCAAGATTTATATAACCCACTACTTTATAATGAGGATCTTTGATACCAAGCCCTTCCACTAGCTTCATGCAGTGTTGACTTTCGGCTAGTAGAATCGCATTTCTTTTAAATCTATTGGCCGCAAAATACCTAACGTAAACCATTCGCCAAAGAAAAACAGAGCCGGTAACTGCCAAATAAAAAAATAAAATTTCAATTCGTTTGTTCGGAAGACCCGGAGAATAAAGAGGTGTTAATATAAAGAAGAGCACCGTAAGCGAGCCCGTTAAGAGAACATTTTTTATAGATTGAAATTGATTACTAGCAATCTGCAAATTGTAAATTTCAAAAACCGATCCTAAGGACAGTAAATAAAAAGCGAGAACGATGCTATAGGTCCAGCTTGCATAAATTTTATTAAAATATTCTAAGTGAAAAATCTGTCCGAGCAGAAACATTGCTGCACTTACGGATAGCACATCTATCAGTCTCAGCAAAACCTTACGTTCTGAGATTTCAAAATGCATCTTAGTTTTGCGGTTAGTAACTGGCATAAAACAGTATTAGGTTTGGGGACTGCAATTTATAGCTTTTTTTCAACAAATTAAATTTGCTAAAAAAACAATCTATGCCAATGCTCTCTAACGTTATTCCAGTCAAATTGCTGCACAAGTCTGTGCGAATTTCCTTGTAATTTTTGCTGTAACTCTTTATCAGAAAGTAATTTTTTTAAGTTAATCACCATTTTCTTTGCGTCATTATCTGGAGAAAGAAGTGCAGTATGACCATTTTCAAAAATAAAAGGAATTCCACCTACATCCGTACTCACTACAACTAAGCCAAGTGCCGCAGCTTCAATTAAACTAACTGGCATATTATCAAAAGAAGAAGTATTAATAAAAATATGCAAAGATTTTGATAGTTCGCTCCACTCTTTTCTGCTTAGTTTACCCGTGAAATTCACTTTCAGATTTTCGCTTTGCGCGAAATTCAGAAGCGTTGGCATCATATTTTCTTTGTCAGGGCCCACCATTGTTAATGCTGCCGCAGGATAGTGCTTTTGAAGCAGTTTTAGTACTTCCAATGCCATCATAGGATTATAAATTTCGGCCAAAGCTCGAACCCAGATCAACTTTGGACGTATCAATTCTCGCTGCAAATATGGAAAATCGTCAAGAACTATATTGTTTGGTATCACCTGTATATTTTCAAATCCAGCTTCTTCAAACTTAAGTTTCAGAAAAACTGATGGTGCAATGTTGACGTAAGAATGAACAAAAATCATTTTTGACATTCTCGGGGATTTATGCAGTCTCAGCGGAAGATCACCTCCATGAAGTAGCGGAATGTATTTGACTTTTAGTATTCGACACAGCTGAGAGCAAAAGAAAGCATAATAAAAGTTAAGAGTACTATAGGTATCAATAAGGACAAAATCGCTTTGTTTACCGTACCTGACAGTAGCATAAATCATGCTAAGAAAGCGCCCAAAAATATTTAGAATCGAAGATGCATATCTAATTTTATACCCTTCTGCCTCCAATAAAGGTCCTAGAGTATCTATAGTAGAAGCAGATCTGCCTTTACTTTCGAGTTTATTTCCTATGTAGAGGAGTTTTTTCATCGGTGCGAACAACTTTTAAAAGTGCAAGTGCGTATATAAATCCTGGTACTGCGAGTCGCATAGCTGCATGATTGATGGTGAGGAGCCAAAAGGCGAGAAAACAAAATAAATAAAGATGATTTGGATTATCTAAATATAGAATCATTGGTGTAAAGAGCAAAATAAATAGAGCTAAAATTCCCAACGATCCGTGTTCCGCAAGCATTCTTGTCAATTCGTTGTGAGATAACACTGCACGTCCATCTTCTTCCCCTCGTAGCTTAGCTCCCATTGCGACGCCAATTCCAAACAAAGGCTCACGCATAAAAAATTCCAACTCTGACGCCATTATATCTTCGCGTCCCGTCAAATGGCTCTCTTTGACCCTTCCGCGAGCATCCTGATTTGCATACCTATTGGTAATTAGTCCACTTGTCTGCATCGAAGAATAGGCAAATAATCCAAAAATCGCAAATAGTATAAAAATTAGAAAAACACTAATTTTTGACTTCCCTTTATTATTTATTTTAATGTAAGTGAAAAACAGTAAAACTGCTAGCATTAATATCCCTGTTATCATGCCACCCCTAGAAAAAGTTACTAATCCTCTATAACCTACAAATAGGGCTATTGCAGCGTTTATTACTAGAAATAAGGTGCTAGGCGAAGAAAATAACATTCTAGAAAAAAATATAAATAGTCCCAAACCCAGCATAGTTGCTACTTGATTTGGTCCGAATCCTCCCGAGGTCGCAAAATTTGACTCCGTTCCTGTGATCACAGTCTGCAAATCTGGCGCATAAAAAAACAGATAGGTTGCGCAGCTAATTATAGGAAGTCCAATACACAGTAACATTTCACTGATTTGTTTTATAGTTACTTTACGCTGATAGGTGTAAAGAGCAGCAATACCCAAAGCAAGAGGCCCAGAAATATTAAAAGTGATAGATTTTCTTAAATTTTCATCATAATCTAAATCTGTAATAGCAATGACAACTCCTGGAATTAACAATACTAGATAGAACCAATATGCAACTGCATTTCTAGAAAATCCTTTAAAAAACATTCCGATCAAAATAAAGATAACCACACCATACTTACCTATTTCATATAGTAGATTACCCTCTGTCATTCTCATTAATACCTCTGCTCCTACAATATAGGCTGCGGCATAAAGCGCTTCTTCATTTCTATTTTTATTCCGAATGATAAAATATGCACCAAAAACTAAAATAGCGGCGCAGTATATTTTTGAGAAAATTGGTAGTACAAAAAATAGAAGTCCTAGAAAGGCATGTATGGATACGACAGTTATGTACTTTTTGCTATTATTTTCAAAGTCTAACATTCTTTAATCCACTTTAGATATTTTTCTATTACGACTTCTTTAGAGTAATTTTCTCTTACTGTATTTCTAAGGTTATCGCCCATCTCTAATGTATGCTCCGAAGATATTAGTTGTTCTAAAGCTATATAAAAATTCTTTTCGTTAATTGGATCTACTAAAATCCCATTGTAGCCGTCTTTTATTACAGCAGGTATTTGACCGACTTTAGTTGCCACTACGGCTAATCCTGAGAGGCCATATTCTAAAATAGCGACGGGCAAACCTTCTAAAGTCGAGCTTAAAACTCCAATTTCAGCTTGATTCAGTAAAGAATGCACATCGCGCTGACTACCATAAAAAAACACTTTATCATCTAATCCTTTATTTATAACAGATTCGCGAAGAGACTTAGAGTAAGTATCTCCAAAATCTTTTCCAATAAAATGAAAGGTCCAATCTTTATGTTTTTCTGTAATTCTACTTGCAACATCAATCAGTAACATATGATTTTTTTCCTGTCTTAAGTTAGCTAGACAAATGATTCTCTTGCCATCTTTTCCCTGCAACTTTACAATAGTATCATCGCTCGCTTGTTCTACAACAAAATTTTCTAAATAAATTACACTCGAGATTTTCAGCACCTCCTGCGACCATTTTAGCAATTGTTGGTTTACCACAATTGTAGCCTTAAAATAATTACTTGCAAATTGAAGGAACTTTATTTTATATTTCGGCAAAGCGTGGCTCATTCCATTATGGTTGTGCCAAATAATAGAAATGGTAGGAATGAGAACTTTAACTAAAATTGCTATAAAATATGATGTGCTATGGGCATGAATAATTTCTACCCTTTTTTCTATACAGAAATCTCTCAATCTTTTTAAGGCTTTATAATCCAATGTTCTCTTCTTACCGAGATGTAGATACGTTACTTTACTACTAATGTCATTTCGCAACATACCCTCTCCTCGGGTTGCAATAAGGGCAGAAAACTCAATACTTTCGGCGAGAGCATTCGCATAATTTACTGCCATTCTTTCGGCACCACCGGCTTCGAGCGAATCAATTAGCTGGAGAATTCTCATTGAATTAAAATTTGTTTTATTTCTGCTTCAAACAAATCTACTGTAAAATGTCTAGACCATTTCATTGCTTTCATAACTTTTGATTGATAATCAGTTTTAGAATGCATGCAATTTTCGATATCTGTAACGTCTTGCTCCAAAGAATTATTAATTAGAATTCCGCGATTTCCATAATCAAGCATATAAGGCACACAGGAAACGGGACTTGAGATAGGAAGGCATTTCCAAAACATTGCTTCTGCAACAACTTTTGGCCATCCTTCGCTCTTTGAGGGAAGAATAAGGAAATGCGATTCTTGATATACTTTACGGATTTCTAGATCGTTAATATTACCAGCTAAAATGATTTTGTCTTGTAAAGTATTTTTTTTGATAAACTCTTCGATTGCAACTCGCTCTACTCCTTCTCCATATAGTTCTAAAGTAACATTGTGTCCCCGTTTAATTAATTCGTGCACTATCTGCACAGCATAAAGCGGTCGTTTGCCAGAAGATAAGGTGCCAACAAATAAAAACTTTATAACTCCGTCCAATGATTTGTGAAAAATTTCTTGTTTGTCAATTTCAGAATAGGTTGCGGTGAAAAATGATTTAACATTTTTAGATTGATCAGGCCAGTCGCCGTACACTAATACAGTCATATTCTTAGTTAGGAAAGTATTTGACAATATCCATTTTTGGAGTCGGTAGCTGAACGGCTGTTTAGACTGTGGATCCCAATTTCCAGCATACTTCGCGGACTTATGCTTTGATGGAAAAAAGATTTGCACAAGACATCCTAATAATCCAATATTGCCTGGACAACGAAGGTGAATGTGATCGGCAGATTTTATTTCATGAAAAATCTTCAAAATAATTGCAGGTAAAATTTTGACAGATCGCAAGATATTTGATGCACTCTGAAAGTTAATTTCACCAACTCTTTTAACTCGCAGGTTCGAGTGTTCATAATTGGCATCGATTTGAAGTTTATTTCTCTCGACAATTGGAGCTACGACCACAACCTGATCTGCATATTTTATCCACAAATTCATTTCACGAATATAGGGCGCGTATCCAAAATACTTTTCAACTTTGCCGTGAATAACATGCGAGAGAATAAGTAATTTCATTTGAAATGGTAGTATTTGAAAATAGGATTAATACCATTTAGAAAAATTGATGTAGAAATTCTTTGTGCTACCGTGCTATTTTCTACAGGAATACAAACCCAATTTTTATTTGTTTTAACTTTAAAAGCTTCTATGTCTACTAATTCTAACCCAAGTTTATTTACATAATAACATAAATAATTATTCGATATAAAAAAATTATAAAACTCGCTCAAAGTTACTTTAGCGCGATTATTCAGATAATTTAAATTAACTTCTACAATAAATACTGGTCTTTGCGTTGCAATTAAGTTTTTAGAACCTAGTAAAACTTGATATTCGAATCCTTCAACATCCATTGCTACTAGTGCAGTGAGGGAGTTTTTACAATACTCATCTAAAGTAGTAACATTAGTAGCTATTGTAGTTGGAGAAGATATTGTGGTAATATGACCCGAGCCCGAATCATTACTTGCAGGCACTTGAAAATTGGCACGTCCACTTTTATCTGAAACCAAGCTATTTACAGTCTCCACATTTGTAAATCCGTTCTTCTCTATATTACTATTAAGAATTCGAAAATTAGAAAGTAATGGTTCAAATGCAATAACATTTTGTCTGTGCCTGTGCGCAACATCTGCGTATGAAATTGTCTCTGTACCTATATTTGCACCAACTTCAATAATTCCGCCGGATATAGAACGAAGAACCTGTTCAGCAATGACTATATTTCGCCAGTCGAAGAAACCGTGAATAGCAAACTTAAATGCATGAAAGTCGACCGTATTGCCGTAAAAATTGCTACCTGTAAAGCTTTTGGTAATGAAGTCTTTATTTAAATTTACTCCTTCAGGTAGTTTTATCAGTATGTTTCTAAAACTTTGCGACAAAATAGGCGGCAGTACCCTGCAAAAAATTTGCGCTAATTTATACCTCACTCTTTGCATAATAAATTTTTAAAAAATTCATAATCTCGAGCAATCGCTACATCTGTTGAATAAAATTTTTTATATCGTACATATCCTTTTTCTGCTAATCGATTCTGAAAATCAACATTCACGTAGACACTCTCAATCTTACGGGCTAAATCGACTGCGTCGCCAGTTTTAAATAGAAGACCCGACTCTCCGTGCTTTATAATTTCTTTGATACCCGTATTGTCTGCACCAATAGTACATGTTTTCATGCTCATTGATTCAATAACTGTAAATCCAAAGGCCTCAGAGTTACTTGGGATAATTACACAAAAGCTTTCGCGAAATGCTTTAAGTACTTCCATTTTTAAAAATTTACCTTTAAAATTAATGTTTTTAGAAGCAGTTTTCGAAGGCAGTAACTCCAAATCACTTTGTATTGGACCATTTCCTAAAATGTCTAAGAAAAGTTTTGGATAAGAAACATGTAGAATATTGAAGGCTTTTATCAGGACATCCACACCCTTTGATGAGTGTAACCTACCTGCATAGATTATTTTATTAGAATTTTTAGCTATATCTGAAAAATCATTAAAATAATTAACAACTGCATTTGGCAAAACTTTAATCTTATCAACAGCTACATCAAAGACCTTTATCGTATCAAGTTTAGTAGCAGAAGAGTTTACTACTATCATACTCGCCATCTTATAGATAATCTTCTTTCGAACCACATTAAAGCTATTTTGTTCAAATTGTGAGCTTAAAGTTCTAGCCCAAGCGATACGATTAGGAATTCTCATAATAAAACCTGCGATTACAACCATATTCACTGAACCGAATAGCGAAATAGTGAGTTCAGGTTTATGGCGAATCATCAATTTAAGTATAAAATAAAGATCTCTTAATTTTGTGGGTCTTGAAGATGGCCACTTATAAATGATTATTAAAGGATCTATATAAAATGGATGAGGAGCAATCCTGTCTGTGATGATTATTACTGAAAACTCTTTCGCAAGTGCATTGCTGAGCTGCAGAAAATATTCTGTTACAGCGGAATTTGAAATCGAAAAAGTTAAGAATACATTTCTCATTTAATTACTACAGAAAAATTTACAGCGTTATGATAGAATTTATTTAGATTCAAATATTGAATCATAAATCCTTTAATTACCTAGATCTTGAAAAAACTCCAAATTTTTCTTCAATATCTTCTCGACATCATACTTTTCTACTACAGACACTCTTGCTTGTTTACCTATTTTTTCTGCTTGATCTAAATTCTTAAAGCACCAAATTATTTTTTTGGCAATAGCTGCCGAATCATAAGGATCAACCAAAAACCCTGTTTCTCCGTCAATTATTGTTTCTGAACCTGGACCAGTATTGGAAAAAACAACTACTTTTTCCATCGCCATCGCTTCTGGAGCAACTAATCCTTGAGTTTCAATATGTGACGGAAATACGCAAACATTTGCCGATTGGTAAATTTCGGGTAAAGCGGAATGGGAGACCGCTCCCATAAATCGCACTTTATCAAATTGTAAAAATGAAAAGTCCTTCTTTAATTGCTCAATATAAGATTTACCATCAGGATAATGCCAGTCACGACCATATATTTTAAGTTGCGAATCTATATAATTAAGTCTAACTATCTGGAAAGCCTCAATAAGTTCTCGCACACCTTTTTTCTCACAAACTGTTCCAACGAAAACAATTCGATAGGATACTTGTTTAACCGCGTTACTTGGTTTAAAAATTTCTGTATCAATTGGATTAGGAATTACTGTAACTAACTTCCCATGATAGGATAAATATTTTTCTGTATGATTTTTTACATACTCAGTAATTGCGATAAATGCATCAGCTTTTCTGAAAGATCTTTTTTCCTGAAAACCTTTCCATTTATTAATTACACGCTTTTCTGCTTCTGCAAAAAAATGATGACCACCATGAAGTCTGATTATGTATTTTATATCTGGTCGTTTACGAATAAAAGCTAAGCCTAGTTCAGATGATTCAATAATATTGATTGGAGATCTTTGATGAATCTTCGTCAAACATCGATTAATATCTCTAGAATTAAAAAACCAGGAAAGGCCTTTTACGTCATGCTTTTTGATTCTAAAAACAGCAACACCATTTTCAACTTCCTCCTGATAAGTATCTTGGTAATTCTGTCCTACAACACTAACGGTAACTCCTTTTTTTACTAATTGCAAGGCAATTGTTTTAACGAATGTTCCGAAACCACCGTGTGGAAACCCTTCTTTTGGATATTCATTACAAAGAAAACAAATATGCATAATTATAGTTTTAGAGCATTATTTATTCTTTGAGAACTGTGTCTGTAGTCACCTAAAATTCTGTCGGTCCAAATATCGGTGTATTGATTATATTCTGCCAATTTGATTAAATTGCTAATCTCATCTTTCTTTTTCCACCATAGTACTGCTGAATCATTCGGCATGCTTCGAAAATGTTGAAAGCTATAAATGATATCTACTGACCAGCTTTGATCAGCTTTCACTTCTTGATTATAAGCGATAAAAATACATGGTTTTTTGAACATTGCAAAGTCAAAAACCATCGTCGAACCAACATTAATTACAATGTCAGAATAGTAAACAGTTGAAACCAAAAGGCAGACATCTTCCGGCAATGCAAAGATTGTTGACCAAGAGCTTTCGGAATAAAAATACCAGATTGGCGCTGCTTCTTTTATGAGATCCGGAAATTGATTAACAACTTGATGAAAACGATCTGAAATATCAACTGGACATCTTCGAAGCAAAATTTGATAGTCATTCTGCATATCATTTTTGATCAGTTCAGAAGCTAAATCATATAAATATTTCGGATCGTCTGGAGATGTCTTTATATCATCACCTGAAAAACATATAATTTTTTTGTCATGATCTAAATTATATTTCTTGAAAAAATCTTCTTTTGCAATAATGTTCTCAGCATTATTGTAGAATTCAAACTGAGGTGTACCCGTAACTACAACTCTATCTGCGGGAATTTCTGGGTAATAAATTTTAATCTCTTCTTTCATATAATCTGACCATACTAGATATGTATCCGCTTGCAGAGCTAGTCGAGCTTTGGGCAAATTGTCCCATGAAAATATAACGGTGCTCGATGGTATATTTCTGTCCTTCGCAACTGCAAAAACCGTAGCGCATTGTATACCACGTTGATGTGCGCAGAAAACCAGGTCAGGTTTTAGGCTACTGATTAAACTATCTATTTGATTATAAAAACCATTTTTTCGCAATGATCTTTGATATGCTTGTTCAAACTTAATAATACTATTATAATCAGTAACTCTACTTGAAATTTTTGCGATCAATTTATAAAAAACTTTTTTGGCCAAGTCCTTGTAATCGGTTCTCCAATTTGTCAAAATGTTAGAGTTCTGAACTTTCTCAGCGTTATATTTTAATCTACATAAACAGATAAGCTCTCTTAAAAATTTTTCATTAAATGATTCCTGATATGTAGGTAATTTTATGAATTGATTTATAGTTGTCAATTCTGAAAGAAGTAGTTCAGTGGCTTCATCAAAGTTGTGTAAAACTACTAATTCAGCATCGGTGTTTTTAAAAACATCTGAATATAAATAATTTCTAATACCCACACCGTCAGGAAAAATTAAGACCACTCTTCTCTTTGACACTACTGTAAATTTAAATATCTCGAAACTGTTTCTGATGATTTACCTTCCAAAGATCATCATCCTTCAATGCCTCTAAAAAAGCTTTGGCAGAATCTCCTGTACCAAATGTATCATTTTGAAGCTCAGTAGTCTTTACCATCTCTTGTTGTAAAGCTTCGTAGATCAAATATGTCTTATAGTCCACGTTTTGAATACTTGGATGTACAGCCCGATTATTTTGCCTGCTACCAATATTAATGATCGGAATGCCATAATAAGGTGCTTCTCTAATGCCTGCGCTACTATTGCCTATTATGAATTCAGCGTTTTTTAATAAAGTCAAAAAATATTCAAATCGGAGTGATGGAAAAATCTTAAAGCGCGAACTACCTTTTAATTGTTCGTAGGCTTCTAAAATTAAAGAACTACCCAGATCATTATTAGGATAGATTACTACATAATTTTTATCATCTAGCAGCAACGCTTCAACAAAATCTTCAGCGTACTTTTGCATCTCGTCTGCTTCGGTAGTAACCGGATGAAACATTACAATAGCATATTTTTTAAAATTAATATCATAATATTCTTTCGCTACACTTAATGTTGGTAAAGTGTCAGAAAACATTATATCCACATCTGGAGATCCAATAGTCATAATAGCTTCATTTATTTCGCCCATCTGAACAAGTCTTTTCCGAGCATCATCATTTGATACAAAGTGAATATGACTCATTTTTGAGGTCGAATGTCTAATTAATTCGTCAATAGTACCTGAGACCTCGCCGCCTTCTATGTGTGCCACGAGAATATTATTAAGCGACCCTACAATTGCGCCGGCAAGAGCTTCTACTCGATCGCCGTGAATAACAATCATATCGGGTTGGCAGTCCTTTACATAATTGGAAAGTCCTTGAATAGTCTTGGCAAGAGTTAAATCCATGGTGGTTTCGTCGGTGTAATTTTCGAAAGTAAAAATATTCGAAAAGCCACATCGCTCCACTTCCAATACTGTATAGCCGTACTTTTCTTGGAGATGCATTCCGGTAACGAATAGCAATGCCTGAAAATCAGGGTCATTTTCTACACTTTCAATTAATGATTTAATTTTGCCAAAGTCTGCACGTGTACCACTAAGAAAAAGAATTTTTTTTGACATAGATTTTTGCTGCTACGCAAATATAAGAAAATTGGTGAGCTATTTATAAACCAACTTAGATGAAATAGTAGGAGGCAATGTGGGTAGCTTTTATTTTTACAAAACATGTTTAAATACTAGTTCATTTTCACGGAGACCCTTTATCTAGGATTGAGTTTTTTTTTTATTTGGGCGAGCCCTGCGCCACAATGTTTTTCGATAAAACTCGAAATTTTTTCGTAGGCTTGGTCAGGCTGTCCGTTCCCAATCTTTCTTGCAGCGTTTGCTCCGCAACGCCACAACAAAGGATTTACTCTACCATCCTTCTCGCAAAAGTGCTGTTCAATATAAATCTTAATAGCTCAATAGATTCTGACAATAATATAATAGATCATGAATAAACTATAAAGCACGTAATAGTAGTAATCCATACTTTTATAGTTCAGAGTCAAGCAAATCTTTTGTAATTAATTTTTACTTCGGTAAAAACAAAAACAAAGAAAAAATTGACTCTGTTTTGTTTTGGACCAACTTCAGAGGTATCTTAGACCATAGAAATAAAATAATTTATCAAATTGTTTTATTGTAAAACTCGAATTCTCATACTATTCACAGAGTACTGTTATGAGAATAAAAAGATAGTGTCCGTTTTTTTTAACCACCAAATTTCAAATACTATGAAAACTTTACATTTAATTGCTGGTCTCGGCGGCGCGATTGTGCTAACTGCTCTGAATGAATCTTTAAAAAATATTGATGATAAGATGCCTCGTATCGATCTCGTAGGCGAAGAAGCCATACAAAAAACGTCAGCATTTCTAGGCGCAGAAATTACCAATAAGAATACTTTATACAATTCTACGCTTGCAGGAGATCTTTTGAGTAACGCTGCTTACTATAGTTTGATCGCTGGCAACAGAAAAAATTTGTGGAAACGTGCAGCATCTTCAGGATTCCTAGCAGGACTGGGCGCGGTAGCTCTACCAAAAAAAATGGGGCTGGACGATGCTCCCGTAGCGAAATCTCTTACTACCAAAACACTAACAATAGGTTACTATATGGCTGGAGCATTTGCAACAGCAGCACTATTAAGTCTACTTGATAAAAAA
Source organism: Flavobacteriales bacterium (assembly GCA_038243675.1). Lineage (GTDB taxonomy): Bacteria > Bacteroidota > Bacteroidia > Flavobacteriales > Flavobacteriaceae > Flavobacterium. The sequence continues at coordinate 71,744 of JBBSQV010000001.1, read as the reverse complement.
TAAAACCCTCACATAACTATTGAAGCCTAAAATTCTCGGATAATTATTAGAGAATTTTAGGCTTTATAATAGATTGCTACTTGAAATCTTCAAAGCTTAATTGCTCGTCATTTCCAATATCTCTTGTTGCTATTTTTCCCAATATCGAATTAAAATGTTCGGCCGCGATTGCTCCAGAACCAGGTCTTTTTACCCAAATATTTTGCATATCTAACATTTGTCCTTTTTTAATTTCAGTAATACTACATACTGTGGCAAAGGCGAAATCTATGGTTACCTGCTCTTCATCGGCAGCTTTTTTGACACCGCCACGCATTTGCCAAATTTCTTTGCTGCTTTCAATTAATTCTGCGCAAGCATTCTCATCCATACTGCATATAATGTCTGGCCCAACTCGCTGCATAAAATCTGTAAAATGTCGCTCCACTATAGAAGCTCCCAAAGCCACTGCTGCCAGCGAAGCATTGTTATTTAAAGTATGGTCGCTAAGTCCAAACACCTTGGCGGGAAAAGCTTCGTGCATCTGCGTCATAGCGCCCAAGCGCACAAGATGAATTGGTGTTGGATATAAATTTGTCGTGTGCAAAAGTGCAACTGGAACATTCTTGGCGTCAAAAATGGCAACTGCTTTCGCTATACTCTCAATACTATTCATCCCAGTACTAAGAATTACCGGCTTTCCAAACTGGGCAATATGTTCTAATAAAGGCAAATTACTACATTCTCCCGATCCAATCTTGTAGGCAGGAATGTCAAATTTTTTCAGTCTTTCAGCGGCAGCTCTAGAAAATGGGGTTGAAATAAAAATCATTCCCTTAGTCTCTACGTAATGTTTTAACTCCCATTCTTCGGCTTCACTAAGTGCACATCGTTCCATGATTTCATAAATAGAAACATCAGCATTGCCTGGAATTACTTTTTTTGCTGCAGCACTCATCTCATCTTCCACAATATGGGTCTGATGTTTTACCATCTCTACTCCCGCTCTCGCAGCCGCATCCACCATTTCCTTTGCAATTTCTAGCGAACCTTCATGATTTATTCCTAATTCGGCTATCACCAAAGGGGGATAATCCGCGCCAATTTTTCTGCCGGCTATTTCTATATATGGTTTCATTATTTAGTTTCTAATTGCATATTATATATATGTATTTGCTAGTAAAGCTAGCTAAAGCTAAAGGCTTTTTCCTAAAAGATACTCCGCATAATCAAAATCTTCCTGTGTATCAATATCGACATTTGCAAAAGGATGATCGACCACAAATGGTATCGCAACTTCACTCAAAATAATATCTGTAAGGATTAAGTTAGCTTTTGAAATATAAAGCAATCCATTTTCAAAATAAAGCGGTTCTAAATCCTGACTTCTCTGCCCTAATTTATAATTGAAAGGAATATATCGTCCCTCACAAATTTTTCCAAACTTTTGATAATTACGGGACACAGTAAACAAGCAATTCACTGCGCTCAAATTATACTGATCAAAAGCGTCCTTTAACAAAGATTGTGGTCGTAGTGGATTTGTAGGCTGTAGCAAAACAACTGAATCTACCTCTTCGATATTTTGAAGAACATGTTTTACAGCCGAAACTGTCGGTTCTAATTCACCCGAAAGCTCTGACGGCCTATCAATTACTTTCGCCCCATATTCAAGAGCGGCTTTTTTTATTTGTGCACAGTCGGTAGTTACATAAACATCATCAATAATTTCAAGATTGGCTTTTGCATAAAGAATACTATGCGCGATCAGCGGAAGCTGTCCAAGTAGAAGAAGATTTTTGCCGGGAAGTCTTTTTGAGTTTCCTCTGGCTGGGATAATTGCGATAGTTTTATTCATAAATACTATTGATTTTTGAGAAATCCTTTAAAAACAAAGGCTTTATTTTTTGTAGTTCCTCATCATTTTTATTCCACCACTCAAGGTGCTCGATCTCGTTAATTATATTTTCAGAAAAACGCTTTCGAATTTCTTTCGCTGGAACCCCCGCAACGATAGTATATGGTTCGACATCCTTTGTAACCACACTGCCAGCTGCAATTATAGCTCCATTGCCAATAGAAGTTCCTTCAAGTATTATAGCTGCATGTCCAACCCAAACATCATTCCCTATTACAATATTATGTTGAGATTTTAGATTAGAAAGTCCATCAAACAGTCTTGAATTAATATAGGTAGTGAGAAAAGAAATAGGATGGTTTGTTGCATGAATAGCGACATTCATCCCGAGTTGACAATATTTACCTATGCGTACATCTCCAGCAATTAAGTTATTTCTACCCAAGGTTGTTCGATAACCCAAATGTATATTACCTGAAAAAGAACATCCTTCTGGAATAGCATTTTGACCTTCTAAGCTAAGATTCATAAATCCCATTGCATTCGGTGAAATATAGGTACCCATTTTTCTGTGATTTTTTATGAATCTTCTTCTTTTCGCTTGAAGGTAGTATTTATAGAAAAACTTTTTCATGCCTTTAATATTTATCAGCTTGCTCTTTTGACAAACCTTTGAACTTTAAAAAGAAAATACGAAAACTTTTACTTGATATAAGTCTTTTAAATAATGTACTCTTTATATTGAAATTAGTTTTTTTTAATTTCAATAAAGCAACATCCTCAATATTATAATTTTCTCCTGAAAACTGCAAAACTGTATTCTTCATCCAATCTTCAACTACATTTCCCATATGGAGTGCATAATTGTCTTCTGTTGAAAGTCGCCATAAATTTTTGTCAATAACAGCCTTGTCCAAAAAGCGATTTTCACTATCTCCACCTAGACTAAAATTGGAATAATTTACATTTCTATCTTCAAATACTTCTCCTCTATAAGTGCAGACAAAATGTGCCGCACCAACAACGGCTTTAAATTCTGAAGATTCTAAGGTCAGATATTTTGAAAGATGCGCATGATTATAAAAATCTTCATTTCCTATACTAAATGCAAAAGCTTTCATAGCTTCTGGATTTTTTACTCTAGTAAATTTTAGCTTATTTGAAAATAACTTTTGGCTAATTATATTTTCTGTGTGGTAACGATACATTTTAGAAGATGGAACGGGGCTAACCGCACCAGCTTTGGGAAAGTTAGTAAAAACCTCATAGGTTCCGTTCTGCCATCCATTTAAAAATAATACATCAGCATCTGTGATTGTAACCAAAGAAAATTGATGACCCGACAATGCTTTAAATACAGCATTTAGTTTTCCAATATTTGTAGTTTGAATCAGTTCGTGGATTTTATCTTCTACTTTCAGTCGATTTAGATACATTGAAACTTCAGCACAACTTCCATTATCTACCACCGAAATAAATGTTTTAGAGTGACAAGTTTTAAACAAAGAATCTAAACTCATTTCAAGAATTTTCAATGCATCTTGAAAATAATTTTCCTGATTTGGAATATAAACTGGCATTATAATCTGATGAAAATCATCAGACTGCTTTAGCAATTTGTCTTTATTTGGATTAAAACCTACTCGCATTTAATTCTTTTTTCAACATTTCTATATATTTGCAGAACTTTTTGCTTATTAACTTCAAAATCTAATTTTTTTAAAGCAATTGTATGATTGATTATTTGAGCTTGGGCAATCATATCAAAATTTTCAACTGCATCTATTATAACAGAGGCAATATGAGCAATATTTTCGGGATCTTGAATTAATAAGCCATTAACTCCATCTTCAATAATTTCAGCAGTAGCATTTCCAGGATTGGATTGAATTGGAAAAGCACCCATTACAATTGCTTCAAGTAAAGTGTTGGGTATGCCATCAGAGGTGCTGTTACCAATATATAATAATGATTTTCCCATAAGCAGTAAGACTTCATCTTGAGCAAGTTGATCTCTATCAAAAACTTTAAATGGCAAATTATTATCGAAGATGTACTTGACAACAGCTGGATGTGCTCCGAAAACAATTACTTCATAATTTAAAAAAATAATCAAATTGTTCTCTAAAGCTTTTATAACATTTAATGCACGACCAAAATTATGTTCATAGCCTTTAACAAGAATTATTTTCCTCTGGGGGATTGGTCGTTGCAAGAGAACTAAGTCATCAACATTATATCCACTACCGCCAGGTACTACTGGCAAATTCTTGCCTACAAAGCCTAGAGTGGTTGCTATTTGCAAATCTCGCAGACAGTCGGTTTGGAGATAATCAATTCTACTCAGAACATCTTTTATCTTCTTCTTGTGTAAAGCTATATTTTGAAAGTAAAATAAGTCACTACCCCAGCAGGAATAAATCCAAGGGATTTCCGGAAAATTATTCATTGTTCTTAATATCGGATAGGAACAAGACTGCATTTCAAAGCTATGAATCACATCAGGATTTATACTTTTAATAATGCCATCCAGAGCTTCATTTTCCGTCTCCTCGAGGAATGGACGAATCATTTTGTAAACTTTTGGATAATTCTTACGCAAAAAATATTCTCCTTTTAACGGAGGCATTTTTCTTTTATTATAATCGATTAACTGGGTCATCTCTTGAGATACATTTAATCTCCCTCTCTTAAGGATGTCATACCAATACAATTCATGACCACTATTTTCGAGGTTCTTAATCCAGCGAGTTGCATGAATTGATGGCATTGATATGAAGAGTATTCTCATTTTATTTTAATAAAACATAGCCTTTGTTGAAAATTGAGAAAAACGCGAAACCAAATAATATTTTTGCAACTCCTAAAAAGTCATTAACTGCAATTTGCTTTATTAGCAAATTTTTTAAAAGATAATACTTTTTTGAGTGATCACGAGCCATAGCTTCTCTAAAAAAATATTTATATCGATCTCTGACAAAAGAAAGCAGAACTTTTTGATCCACATTTTTATTATTTTTCAACAACATTAAGTGCTTTTTCCTTGCTCGCAATTCTGATTGTATCTCCCCATAATTAAAGTTTTGTATTTCTCTAGACAAAGAATTTTCATGCATGCGATATTGAATAAGAGGTTTGATAAGATACTTAGTTTTCGGATTGGTGTATAACATTCTCAGATTAAAATCCCAGTCGTCTAAGTTCGAAATCTCTTCATCAAATAAAACATCCTGTCTAATTAAAAAATCGCGTTTCCACATAGGACCACATATAAAGTATGTGATTTTTCCAGTAAAGTGATCTTCTATAATGCTATCAGAACAAATTTTATTTATGCTAATTGATACATTGTTATTAAAGTTCATTTTTTCTACTTTACCAATTACAACATCGGTGGATTTATCAAAAGCTTTTTGATATTCTTCTAATGCATTAGACAAGTAAATGTCGTCACTATCAATCCAGTTTATATAATTCCCTTTACTTAAATTAAATCCATAGTTTCTACAGGAATTAGGGCCTTTTATCTTTGTAATTGGTCTATGATGAAATTGAAAACGACTATCTCTTTTTACATATTCCCCAACTACTTCACATGTATTATCGATCGAGCCATCATCAACAATAATGCACTCCCAATTTTCGTAAGATTGTCCTATTATAGAATCAAGCGTCTCGCCAACTAAATGCGCTCGATTGTAGGTTGGTATAATGATTGAAATTATGGTGGAATTATTCATAAAATATATTTATTTTTAAGATATTTTTCAATTCTATAACTTCCTCTACTCATCAGGCAGAACGATTTTCCTAAAAAGGCAAACTCTAAACCACTTAAATAATTTATTTTTTTTAGAATCGGAATAAATTCCTGTAAAATATACCTAGTATTCTTTTTATCATTGTTTTCTAAAGCTCTAAAAAAACAATCCAGAACGGCCTGATAATAATAATTAATTAACTGATAATCCTCTAATTCAATACTTTTTTTGAAATTCTCAATTGCTATAAAACTCTGAGAGAATTTAAAATCGTTATTATATAATTTATTTTGATATGTTTTAGAATCTGCATGTTGCCGATATAAGAATAATGGAATATTTATAATTTTAAATTGCATTTTTGGCAATTTAAAAAAAATTCTGGAAAAAAATTCGGTTTCTTGACCTCTTGAAATTCTGTGAGAAAACAATTCCTTTCCTAATAAAAAACTTTTTCTAAAAAGTATTGATGGCGTTAAAATCTGTAATTTCCACAAGCAATATTCTTTAAACAAATTAGATTGCTCATCTAAACTTATAATGCTTTTATTCTTTAAAAACTCATTTGTATAATATCCAGAAGCTATTACTAAATCTAATTCTAGAGAAAAAGCATTTACTTTTTCCTCTAGGAAGTTCTTTAGCATTAAATCATCATCATCAAACCAATTGATAAATTCTCCAGCACTCATTTCAAATCCGTAATTTCTGCACGCGTTTCCGCCTTTAGCCCTATCCGCTGGCCTTTTGTAATAACTAAAGCGAGAGTCTTTTTTGATATATTTATCAACAACATCTTCGGTATTATCATTCGAACCATCGTCGACAATTATACATTCCCAATTATAGTAAGTTTGCGCTAGAATAGAATCGAGCGTTTCACCTATGAGATGGGCTCTGTTATGAGTAGGAATTATTATTGAAACTAATGGCTTATCCATCAAATTCTATAAAGTTGTAATATATTTATATTTTTCTGACCCTAGTACTATAACGGTTTTTACACCACCGTAAACCGCTGAATGCACTTTAATATTTTTATTTTTGAACATTAACAGTAATTCTTTGGTGGTTTCTTTTTCGCCACTTCGATTATAATCATCCATAATAATTATAAAATCATTTTGCGTCGTAAGTTTTTCAGCTAATGCATAAATATCAAACCTAGAATATTTGGGACTTCCAAAAGGACCGTCAATTATATATAAATCAAAAATTGATTGTATGCTACTTTCTATATTTTCGTAGCCATTATAATTAAAACCCTTGTAACTCTTCTGCAACAGCGGCATAATTTGTATACTAGACCTTAAAGATAATGTGAATTTATTTTCGAAAGCATTTTTCCAATCAGCATCTTGTTCAATGATGATATGTTCAGAATCTAATAAATAATTATGCAAATAAGTGGAAACAAATTTTGAAGATTCACCCAAGCCAAATTCTAGAATTTTATTAGGTTGGTAATCATTTAAGATTCTGTTTAAAACGTAAAAAAAAGAATAATTACCAGCCCACCTTCCTATATTTAAAGGCAAATTTTCAATTCCTTTCTTACCTTTAATACTGTCATGAAAAATAGATGCCCACAATAATTCATCATTTTGAGCGATTATTTGTTTCTGTCTTAATTTATTGTCTATTATCAGCTGTTTTATCCGTTTTATCATTTAAATAACACATTAAAATCCATTAGTACTTTACTTTGAGCTATAGAGACTTGTCTTCCTGTTCCATAAAAATCTCCTTCTGTAACCTCAAAACTAAAAGCGTTTTGTATCCAATCGCTAATTTCATTATTAATTGCTAAATGTGTAGTCACATAATAGGTACCTTTATTTAAATTTAACTTTTGAATTTGAAAAATCATACTATTACAAGCCAAATAATTCTCATTATCAAGGACTGTATTACTCATCCAAACTATTCTCTGTCCCGCATAATCATCTATACGAAAATCAAATTTCATGTTTGAACTATCTATTTTCAATGGATTATCAAACTGGAAATCTATTGAGAAGCTTTTGCCCGTTTGAGGTAAAGTTTCTTTGGTAACGCCGTAAACAGCAACATTTTTTACCTTAACTAATCCATTTCCTTTTCTATCTTCAACTGTATTTAATTCGAGATTGACAGAATTTTCCTTTAGGTAAAATTGAATAGCATCTTCCGTTTCCCCGTCATATTTTATAGTTCCATTTTGCATTACTACACTCCTTGTACATAAACTTTGCACCGCCGCCATATTATGACTCACAAACAGCACCGTCCTGCCGCCTTCTCTCGAAATATCTTGCATCTTGCCAATTGCTTTTTTCTGAAATTCGGCGTCGCCAACTGCCAAAACTTCATCAATCACTAAAATCTCTGGTTCGAGAAATGCCGCTACTGCAAAAGCAAGTCTAACCGTCATTCCGCTACTATAGCGTTTTGTAGGAGTGTCTATATATCTTTCGCAACCACTGAATTCGATGATTTCGCTAATTTTTGAACTGATTTCTTTTTTGGTCATTCCCAAAATAGCGCCGTTCAAAAAAATGTTTTCTCTACCTGTAAGCTCCGGATTAAAACCCGTACCTACTTCTAGCAAGGAAGCAATTCGACCTTTGGATTTAATGATGCCGGTGGTTGGAGATGTAACTTTGGATAATATTTTAAGTAAAGTTGATTTTCCTGCGCCATTCTTTCCAATAATTCCCAACACTTCACCCCGCTTTACTTCAAAATTTATGTCTTTCAGGGCCCAAACATAATCGCTCTCTGCTTTGGTAGCGCGATTGTTGACATCGCCAATCTTGAGATATGGATCTTCTTTACCACGAATGCTATGCCACCATCTGTTGAGATCATGACTCAACGTTCCAGTACCCACTTGGCCTAAACGGTATTGCTTGGAAATGTTTTCGGCTTTTAAGATGATATCGTCTGTCATGGAAAACTTCTGGTCATTCAGAAAAAAAATGCATTTGTAAATTGTGGACTCTTGTGAATGTCAAACAAAAATAGCACTATTTTAAAGACATAATAACTTTTTGACTGATTTTGGCTTTTAGCTTTTACCTGGCAGTTATTAACTTTCTTACGTCAAATTCGCATTTATTATTTCAACTATTTTCTGCAGAGCAATTTGATCAAGTCCTTTATACAGTGGCAAGCACATAATTCTTGAGGCTATATCTTCTGAAATAGGCATTTCTTGGCCTTTTATGTAATCAATTGTATTCAGAGATGGATAGAAGTAACGCCTTGGAAAAATTTGATTCGCGTTTAATGCTTTTTGAACTTTCAATAACTGCTCTTCATCTTCAAAAATAATGGGATAATAGCTATAATTCCAATCGGTATTCTTGCGGATTTGCATGCCGCGCAGTCTATCAAAATTTAAATTTGCATTATAATAATCGACCACTTCTTTGCGAGCGTCGAGGATTTCGTTCATATATGGAAATACCGCCAATCCCATTGCTGCCTGCAATTCTGAAATTTTTCCGTTGATGCCAAGCCCGTGAAATTCTAATGGCCCATCGTGTCCAAAGTTGTGACTAAAAAATAAATGATCGCGCAACTTTTTGTCTTTGGCAAACATCGCCCCGCCTTCGCCAGTATGAAATAATTTGGTCGCATGGAAGCTACACGTACTTACATCGCCAAACTCGAAAATCGATTTGCCGTTGTATTTAATTCCAAACGCGTGAGCTGCATCGTAGATTACTTTTAGTCCATGCTTGACCGCAATCTTCTCAATAGCTTCGATATTGCATGGATTTCCAAAAACGTGAGTCGCAAGAATTGCGGTCGTTTTAGAGGTGATCGCCGCTTCAATTTTTGTTTCGTCAATGGTCAAATGTTCAGGCTCAATGTCAACAAAAATAGGTATACAATTCTCCCAAACAATCGCTGCCGATGTGGCAACATAGCTGAAAGGAGTTGTAATTATCTCGCCCTGATTTCCTAGAATTTTAAGCGCAATCTGTAGCGGAATGGTACCATTATTAGTGATCGTGATATTTGAAACGTTTAAATATTCTTTAAGTTTCTCTTCCAATTCCAACACTAGTTCGCCACGATTGGTAAGCCATTGATTTTGCCAAATCCTCGCAACTTGGGCATTATACTCCTCAATGGGTGGAAAAAAAGTCTTGGTAACATTAATCATTTGACAAAAGTTTTTTTTATAGAAATCTGCTCCAAATATACGTATTAGAATTCGCTCTCTCTCTTCAATGATGATGGTAAACAAAAATTTTAAAATCCTCCCCCCATCCCCCTCCGAAGGAGGGGGCGACTGTACGTAGCAGCATTATTGAAGATATTTAAATAGTTAATACCCACTAAACATAACTTATAAGTCAAATTAGCGCTTGGTTGTTATACTAAAGCTGCTTAACTAAAGAATGTGAAAACTAAGTCTGAAGTATAGTAATCACTGGAACAAAATAAAGAATTCTCTACTACTTTAAATTCAAAACATAATTAGTACTTTTAATTGTGTATTAGAAAATTAGTACAAAAAAAATTTCAAATATAATTTAGGGTCTAGTCTGCCCCACCTTTGCTTCTATTGTCAAAAGTAGATTCGAGCTCCCCCTCCTTCGGAGGGGGCTGGGGGGAAGGATAATCTAGTAATTCAACAATTAAATAAAATGTCTCCAAACCTCCAACCCTATCTCGAATCCGACCGAATATTGCTTTCTCCTCTTAAAGAAGATGATTTTGAGGAATTATACAAAACTGCGTCCGATTCTAAAATCTGGGAGCAACATCCTAATAAAGATCGCTGGAAGCGTGAGGTTTTCAGAATTTTCTTTGAAGGTGCTATAAAAAGCGGCGGTGCTTTTAAAATTATTGATATATCGACTTCTGAAATTATTGGCAGCACCCGCTTCTATGATTATGATGCCGATAAAAAAACTATTTTAATAGGTTATACGTTTTTCAAAGTTTCGCATTGGGGAAAAGGTTTCAACCATGAAGTAAAAAAGTTGATGCTAGATTATATTTTTAAATTTGTTTCTCAGGTCGACTTTCACGTTGGAGCATCAAACCATCGCTCATTAATTTCGATGAGTAGACTTGGTGCAGTTAAAATTGGTGAGCAGGAAGTGACCTATTTTGGTGAAGAGTCGAAATTAAATTCTGTTTTTAGAATCCTGAAGTCGGATATTGGGGATTAGGGATTAGGGATTAGGGATTAGGGATTAGGGATAATATTATAAATATATTTGACTTTCAAGAATTATAATTTCTACAATTATAATTAGTTATATAAAATATAATGATCAAATTTTCTGCAATCCTTTTCTATATCTGATTAATCCACTTAGCATTCTTCCTATTTCCTCGACTTTTCCAGATAAGTGTTGATAATTGCCCTCATTTAAATATTGTAAATTATAAGCAATAAGTATTTGCGTCTCCACTTCCGCCATACTACCCAAAGCGATGTATAGAAAATGAATATATTCATTATTACCTTTCCGAGCTGCACCTTCAGCAATATTGGAAGGAATGGAAACAGCAGCTCTACGCAACTGACTGACAAGTCCAAAAATCTCTTCTTTAGGAAATGTAGCCGTACTTGCGTAAACTTGAGTTACAAAAGATATCGATAATTTATAAACTTCTAAATCTTTATGAGTTGTAGCCATAAGATTAAATTTAAATTGCAATGTAAATTAAAAATTGTATCTGATCAAAAAATAGTTCCAAATTAAACTTCCTGAATCCGTTTACCCAGCCCATAATAGTCCTTTTTCCAATTCCCAATCCCCAATTCCCAACTAAACCGTATCGATAAAACTTTTCTCGGTTTTATTAAATACTAGAAGCCCGACAATGAAAATAAAAATCGTGAGTGCAAAGGTGACTAGTAAGCCTACAAGTGAGATTTCGCCTGTATCAAGAAGCATATATCTAGTTGTTTCGACAATATAGGCGAGCGGATTAAAATCGACTAGCCACCCATATTTCGGAAGTTTTTCTTTGAGAAGCGCCATTGGATACATCACTGCTGAGAGATACATGAGCAGTTGCACGCCAAATCCTATCAGATAAGTAAAATCTCGATATTTGGTAACGAGAGACGATATAATCATTCCCAATCCAAGTCCTAAAATTCCCATCATAACAACTAGAATCGGAAAAAATACTGCGATGCCGTTGACACCTATATCGGCTCCTTGAAAATAATAGTAGATATAAAAAGCTATAAAAATTGCAAACTGAATTCCAAACTTTAATAAATTTGACACTACCACCGATAATGGCATAATGACTCTGGGAAAATATACCTTGCCAAAAATAGCTGCGTTTTTCTTGAAAGTATCGGAGGTATCGTTGAGGCAGGCGGTGAAATAATTCCAAATTGTAATTCCTGCAAGGTTAAATAAAAATGGCGGCACAGAGCCAGTGTCAATACCGGCAACATTATTGAAGATAATAGTGAAAATTATCGAAGTAAATAGCGGCTGAATCAGGTACCACAGTGGTCCTAATATTGTTTGCTTGTACACAGTCACTACGTCACGCTTGACAAAAAGCATCAATAAGTCTCGGTACTGCCAAATCTCTTTTAGATTGAGCGTCAAAAACTTATTTTTTGGCGTAATTTCAAATAACCATTCTTCTTCTTGTGGCAAATTATTCATATGGTTTTTTAAATAGCCTTTAAATGTTAGCTTTTAGCTGTTAGCTGTTAGCGGTTAGCTGTTAGCTGTTAGGTTTTTCGATACAATATTAGCGACTTGAAAATTAAACTTTTTGTTTGACAAATTTAAGAATTTGCCTTTATAGTTGTCAATCCACTTATCACAAATATCATCTGGATTAGAATAGTAAACCTAATTTAAAAACCTCAAATGTAAGTCGAATATCATCAATTTTAATCGTAAATCGAGTTTCGCAAATCAGATATTGTAAATCTAATTCGTACATAATAATATTCGTCGATCATCCTTCTTTTGCGTTAGGGGGTGGAGCGAACCCGAGCGAAGCGAACTGGCAAAGCAAATCCTTTTTGGGCTTTTTCTGCCCAAAAAGATTGGGAGTGGAAAACCCGCCCGAAGGGAACGCCCAAATAAAATTATTCGAAAATCATAGCATAATTCTAATTCTAATCTCTCGTCCCTTTTTACTTATAATTCCTATCTTTGGACTAACTACATAAATAAAAATTATGAAAATTGAAATATGGTCGGATATTATGTGTCCATTTTGCTATATCGGAAAACGACATTTTGAAGTTGCAAAAGCTCAAATGTCTTTTCGAGATGAAATTGAGGTAGTCTGGAAAAGCTTTCAACTTGACCCTACTCTTCCAACGGAAGGAAGTACAGAAACGGTGATGGATTATCTTACAAAGAGAAAAGGGATGAGCGCAGAGCAAAGTCAGCAAATGTTAGATCAAATCACTGAGCGAGGCAAAGCTGTGGGAATTACGTTTAATCAAGAAAAATCTATTCCTGTAAATACTATGATGGCGCACCGAATGATTCATTTTGCTCAAAATCGTGGACTTGGAAGTCAAATGGAAGAAGCGCTTTTTAAAGCATATTTTACAGACAATAAAAATATTGGAGATCTTGAAGTTTTAGCAGATTTGGCAGATAGTCTCGGTCTTGACAAACAAGAAGCTATACAATATTTTGCATCTGATCAAGGAAGAGATGCTGTGCAATCTGACATCGCAGAAGCTCAGAAACTTGGAGTGAAAGGAGTTCCCTTCTTTTTTGTAAATAATACGTATGCGATATCAGGAGCACAACCTATAAGTACAATTGCGCAAATCTTGAGGCAGGCCTATGCAGAAAATAATACAAAAAATATTAAGGAAAACAAAAGCGAGGCGGATAGTGGCAGCTGCACTACAGACGAATGTGATATTTAATTTTTTATTTAAACTCCGACCTACTACAATTTGAATAAATGATTATATTGACAGTTAAAACTACTACGTGAATAATCACAAAATAGTTTACTAAAATTTTATTAGAACCTACTCTAATTTTTTATAAACCTAAAAACCCCCAAAATCTTGTTTTCAATTTTTAAACCTAAAGTCTACCTAGTAGACCTTATTCCGGACAATCATATTGATATACATTCGCATTTACTTCCGGGTATTGACGATGGATCTCCAAGTGTTGAAATGAGTGAAAGACTATTTTCTGAAATGAAGAAAATAGGATTTTCAGATTTCATTTGTACTCCTCATATTATGACGAGCATCTGGGATAATACTCCAGACTCAATTTCTTCTGCACAAAAAGATATTCAGGCTTCTGAAAATTTTCAGCTACTCAATATAAACATACGTCATGCAGCCGAATATATGATGGATAGTAGCTTTTCTCAGAAAGTAAAGGCTAAAGAATTATTGTGCTTAAAAGATAATTATGTACTGGTCGAAATGTCATACACAAATCCGCCGATTCAGTTGTTTGATATTGTTTTCGAACTTCAGTGTGCAGGATACAAACCTGTCTTAGCTCATCCTGAACGTTACAATTTTTTCCATAAAAATATGGAGGCATACGAGAAACTGCGAAATGCCGGTTGTCTCTTCCAAATGAATTTATTATCGACAGTGGGTTATTATAGCACTTCGGTAGCCGAATGCGCAGATAAATTACTCAAAAAAGGTTTTATTGACTTTTGCGGATCTGATGTGCACCATCTGAAGCATACTGAATCTTTCTACAAACAAATTACTATTAAAGAAAAAGACGCAATAAAGACGGCGATTGAGAATACGAATTTGTTTAGAGAATAGTTTACTGTTTGCAGTTAATTGTTAAGAGTTAATTGTTAACAGTTGTTAGCTGTCAGCTGTCTCAAAAGAAAAAGAGGAATATGCTGTGGCATATTCCTCTTTTGTTATTAATCTTACTTTTTTCGTAATTTTTGCCACCACGTTTTAGATTGAACATCTTCTCCATAGCCATAACCGTAGCCGTAGCCGTAGCCAAATGATTTTGTCCAGTCACTGTCATTTAAAATTACAGACATATTTGGTAGCTTCCCTTGCTTATAGAAAGACTCCATTACTTTAAGCAAACGTTTTTCTAAGTAATTTGCACGGACTACGTAAATAAAGGCGTCGGCATTTTTAGCGATTAGAAGTGTATCGGTGACAACGCTGACTGGTGCGGTATCTACCACTATATAGTCATATTGATCTTTTAAAGTATCAAACATTGTATCCACACGTTTATTTAATAGGAGTTCAACAGGGTTTGGAGGAATCGCACCTGGAGGTAAAACGTACAGATTATCATATCCATTAATCTTTGCAATATAATCCTCAATAGGCTGATCAGTCTGAGCCAAAAAGTTCGTGATACCCATAGTTGGGATGTCGTAATAACTTGTCAATTTTGGATTTCTAATGTCGAGACCTATCAATAACACTTTCTTATTGGACAATGCCATTGTAGAGGCTAGATTCGCAGTTACAAATGTCTTCCCTTCTTTTGGTAAGGTAGAAGTAATGAAGATCGTCTTTGCTTTTCCTTCTGGAACCTCAGTAAGCATAAACTCTAAATTTGTCCTCACAATGCGGATTGCTTCAGCTGAACTAGACCTACTATTTGTATTAATAATTTCTTCATGAGAATCAGCAGTAGGAATATCTCCCAAGAATGGAATATTTAATTTTTCGACATCGAGACGCGTTTTGACTTTCGTGTCTAATAAATCCATTAAGTAAATTATAGCAAAAGGTATTAGTAATCCAATAACAAACGCTCCTAAAAAGATAATGTTTTTCTTAGGCGACACTGGTGAATCAGAAGAAATCGCAGTATCAATTACTTTTGCATTTGGTTCAGTTGCCGCTAGAGCTAGGGCCGTCTCTTCGCGTTTTTGTAACAAATATAGATACAGCGTTTCCTTGATCTTTTGTTGTCTATCAATGATTCGAAACTGTCTTTCCTGTCCAGGAATCTGAGATATTTTTCCAGCAGTCATATTTACTTGACGCTCAAGTTCTGTCTTCTTTATTTTAATCGCCGCAGTCAATCGAGATAAACTTTCGATAATATTTCCACGCAAGTCATCTATGCGGCTATTAAGGTTTATTACAACAGAGTTGCGATCGGTACTGTTCTTAGAGATGCGATCTCTCTCCAGCATAGCTTGATTATGCTCAGAAATCAAAGTAGAAGCTGTTCCTTCGTCCGGAATTATATTGCTTGGAATAAGCTGATTTTTATTCGTTTTTAAAAATTCCATCATTGATGCAACAACTCGAAGTTTTGTCTCTGCATCTATTAGTTCCTTTTCAAACACAACTGAGTTTTGCAGATAAACCTCAGCATTCGCAACGACATCGGTGATTTGGTTTGACGCTTTAAAACCTTCTGCATTCTTCTCAACATCGCCAAGTTCTTTGGAGATAATTTCTAGTCTGCCGCTAATAAATTTTTCAGTATTTCTCGAAATATAATTTTTGTCCTCGATCGCATCCTCATTATACTGCTTAACAATTTCGTCAATGATTGCTTCCGCTTTCTCTTTTACTGGGTCAGTTAAAGATAATTCAACTACCGAAGTATTTTTCCCAACAGTACCAATGATTAGACGCCCTTTATATCTTTGGACTGCTGAGTGAAGATTGCTAATCGCTACAATAATATTATAACTTGAGGCTGAATTGTCATGATTTATTACTAACATTTTGGCATAGTCCATGGAAAGTAATTCACCGTATTTATAAGTTCCAATAACGACTCCCTCTGCTGAAAGTAATTGGAATTGTGTTTTTGATTTCGATTTGAGCTGAAAACTACGCGACTGCTGATAAAAAGACGGTTGAGTTTCTACGAAAGTTACCGAGATAGGTTTATTTTTATAAATTTCAAAACCGCGCACTCTTCCGTCGCTATAGTAACTGATATTAAAATTTAAGGCTTTAACCGCTTTTTCTACAATAGTTCGCGATTTTATAACCTCGATCTCATTATCAACATTACTTTTTACTCCTCCCATCATCCCAAGGTCTGAGAAAGCTGTGAGTTCAGATTGAAGTCCCCCTTTTCTATCATCTTTAACTAATATTGTAGAGGACGCTTTATATATTGGAGTGCTATAACGGACGAAAAATATAGCTGCAGCAACACATAAAATAATAGATAGTACGAACCATTTCCAATGTTGCATATAGTGCTGAAGCAGTTCCGCAATATTTATGGAGTCTTGTTCTTCTTCTTGATTATTAAAGGAGTTTTGATTTTGCATAATTATCTAAAAAGAATTATCGACAGTGATACTAATATTGAAAGTGCAGATATAATTATTGGAATATTTGGACCCACCGCTGAAGCATTCATACGCGCCTTATTCGGTTCTACTACAATTTGATCATTCTGCGTTAAATAGTAGAAAGAGCTATTAATAAAATCTGCTGAAGTAATATCCACTCGATTAAAAGACTTTTTACCATCTACTTCTCTTATTAACAGGATATTATCTCTTTTTCCGTAAATTGTCAAATCTCCGGCCATGCTCAGAGCCTCTAATAAAGTTATACGTTCGCTCTGTAACTGATAGTTTCCTGGCCTTGCCACCTCGCCTATTATTGAAACTTTATAATTCAAGATTCTAAGATTAATTGATGGATTAATAATATAAAGCGCTACTGCATCTTGGATCTTTTCAACCGCGTCTGTTCTACTCAAACCTGCAAGCGAAATACTTCCAACTACGGGGAAATCTATATTACCATTTGCATCTATTAAGTAAGTCTTTATTCCATTCTGATTATTACCAATTTCGTAGTTACCTTGAATTTGCGGAAGATTAAAAGGTACTGTAACCTCTGGAGTTTCTGCTGAAACTATAATGCTGAGTAAATCATCTACTTTCAGCGTAGGTTCAAATGAATAGAAACTCTCCATTTCTGAACCTGAATTGACATCTTGAAGGTAAGCTAGATCTTTTCGCGAAGCACAAGAAGCTACCGAAATAGTTACTATAAAAAGTAAAAACTTTTGAAATTTATTCATGAATATTTTTATTGAATTTGCAAATATACTATTATCATATTAATTACCTACGAAATCTTCTTTGAGATCGAGAGTCTGGAAGACAGAATTCATACTTTTAAACTCTGGCACTATTTTCTTCATCTGACCAACTATATTGTCGTTCGATCTGCTTTTTGAAAATTGCAAAAGAATTTCTATATCAGAACAAAGTTTTTTGTATTCTAAACTGCTATCTAAAGCAATCATTATTTGCTCATTATATGTGGGTAGTGTCTTTGAATCATCATTTAATAGTTCTTCATATAATTTTTCGCCAGGACGAAGTCCAATAACTCTAATTTCAATATCCTCATCTGGTGTAAATCCGGCCAATCCAATCATTTTTCTCGCAAGATCTATGATTTTTACAGGTTGCCCCATATCAAAAATGAAAATCTCTCCACCGTGGCCCATCGTACCTGCTTCCAAAACAAGTTGACACGCTTCAGGAATAGTCATAAAATATCTTATGATGTCGGGATGAGTTATTGTTAAAGGCCCACCTTGCTCTATTTGTTTTGCGAAAAGCGGAACAATTGAACCGTTTGATCCTAATACATTTCCAAATCTAGTAGTAATGAATTTTGTAGTCTTTCCTTCTGAAAGCACTTGCTGTTGTAAAGATTGCACATACTTTTCAGCAATTCGTTTACTTGCGCCCATCACATTGCTAGGATTTACGGCCTTGTCCGTCGAGACCATTACGAATCTTTCAACTTCATAAAAATTCGCGAGATCGGCAACATTTCTTGTACCAATAACATTGGTTAAAACTGCCTGACAGGGATTACTTTCTACAAGTGGTACGTGTTTATAGGCAGCAGCGTGATAAACAACATGAGGTCGATATTCCTCAAATACATTTTCGAGACCAGACAAATATCGAATATCAGCCAAAACTGCAATAACTTCAATGCCTTTTTCCAACGCAGCGATTTCTAGAGTTAAAGAATGTAATGGTGTTTCTGCTTGGTCCAGTACTATAATTCTAGTCGGTTTAAATTCCAAAACCTGACGTACAATTTCGCTACCTATAGATCCTGCAGCACCTGTTATTAAAACAACTTTATTGTCGAGTTGAGAAGAGATGGCATCCATATTAAGCTTAATAGGCTTTCTACCTAATAAATCTTCAATCGCAAAACTTTTTACTTTTTGTGATATCGCCGAAGAATCCTCCCAATCTGTTATCAGGGGAACTGTAAAAACTTTAAATTTATATTCCAAGCATTCATCAACAATCGCTACTGTTTCTGCTTGCGTTAAACCTTTTTCAGCGATAATAAGTGCATCAGCTTTCAACAATCTTAATATTACAGATACCTTCCTATTCTCGCTTACAATAGGAAGATTTAAAATTCTTTTCGAATTTCTTGAAACATGATACTTATCGATAAACCCCCTAACTCTATAACGTGCTGGAACCTCCGTTTTTAAAGCATTTGCAATTGATATAGCATTAGCGTCCGCACCATAGATAACAGTGTTTATTAACTGATTCTTTTCGGTAGCTCGACTGTAAGATTCAAAAACATTCTTAACTAAAATTCTAAATAAGAACAATAAAAGAAATGATACTATGAAATTTATGAACAGCGCCGTAGAAATAAATATTTTCTGTCCCGCGATGTAGATCCAGCTATAATTAAAAACAATTAGTATAATAAATGCTACGGCTGTACTTACTAATAACTTAACTCCATCAATAAAAGTAGAATGCCTAATAATTCCTGAATACGTTCTAAATACTAAAAAAAACAAAGCATTAATTATAACAACTAACAAGTAGGCTGGCAAATAATTTAAGTCATCTTGCGCTGTTGGAGACAGACTACCTACTACCATATAGGTAATAACGCAGGAAATAAGAACTATAAAACAATCAATTAAAAATATAATCCATCTCGGCAAGTAACCAATAGATGTGAACTGACTATCGGGTATTTTTTTTGCAATTAAATTAAATAGCTCTTTTTTCATACATAAACATTTTATCGACGACGTGGAAACTAAACGATCAGTTATAAATTATATAAAAAATTCGTTTAATGCAGACTTTATACGATTTCTGTGAGAATCGGTTAAATTAGATCCGGAAGGCAAACAAAGACCGTTTCCAAATAAATCTTCAGCAACCGTACCGCCGTAATAAGCTGCACCGTCAAATACAGGCTGCAAGTGCATTGGTTTCCACAAGGGCCTGCTTTCAATATTATAAGTATCTAAAAATTCTCTAAGAGCAGTGCTGGTTTTTCCACCAAGCTTTGCTGAGTCTAATATAATAGCGCTCAACCAGTGGTTAGAATAATAATCTTCTGTAGGTTCAGAAAAAACTTTAACTCCTTCAATATTCGTAAAGTAGTCTTTATAAAATTGATTCATGTTGCGTCTCAAAGCTATATGTGCATCAAGAACTTCCATCTGTCCGCGCCCTATACCGGCACATATATTGCTCATTCGGTAATTATAACCAACCTGCGAATGCTGATAATGAGGCGCTTGATCTCTAGCCTGAGTTGCTAAAAAAACTGCTAAATTTTTCTCCTCCGCATCTTGCGATACTAAAGCGCCTCCACCTGAGGTCGTAATAATTTTATTCCCATTAAAAGACAAAGCAGCAAGGTGACCAAATGTTCCACATTTTCTTCCTTTGTAAGTACTCCCGAGTGCTTCAGCAGCATCTTCCAAAACGGGAATATCATACTTTGCAGAAATAGCCATTATTTCGTCCATTGCACATGGCATTCCATATAAATGTACTGGTATAATTGCTTTCGGCTTTTTTCCTTTTTCTATACGATCAACAATTGCCTCTTCTAAAGCTTCTGGACACATATTCCACGTATTAGGCTCACTGTCCACAAAAACTGGATGAGCTCCCAAATACTTAATGGGATTCGCAGAAGCAGAGAAAGTAAATGTTTGACAAATTACCTCATCACCAGGTTGAACCCCTAAAATAATAAGTCCTAAATGCAGTGCAGCTGTACCTGAACTTAATGCTGCAATTTCAGAACTTTCGCCTAAATAAGATTCTAAATCATTTTCGAATCCTGAAACGTTAGGACCTAAAGGTGCTACCCAATTAGTGTCAAATGCTTCTTGAACAAATTTTTGTTCACTACCTCCCATATGCGGGGATGATAACCATATTTTGCTTTCTGCCTCCATTATGAGAAATATATTTTGTACAAATGTACGGATTTCAAAATAAGATTTTTAACTTTTTTGCTTAGGTTGGAATTATGTTTTTACTCTCCTTTATAAGCCCCAGGAATTATGAAAATAAAACATTTGGCTTTCGCTGCAAAAAACCGCCGAGGAATTAAACTTAAATTAAGAACCCATTTTTGAAATTTTACGTAGCAACCAAGAAAATATTTTTATTCCGAAACTACAGAACCGAATTAAAATTTAAGTTTTACTTATAAAGTAGAGAGTGTAGATGCAATATTGCACTCAATCGCGCCACTTGAGGTTTTGATTATGCGTTCGCATCTGCACTCCCTATTTTGGGAGTTGTTTGGGTAAGAGCAGAGGGAGATATACTATTGTAGAATCAAAATAAAATTATGCAGTTGGAATTCTTTGGTAGCAAAAAATTAATTTGTTTAGAGAGACAAAAAAATATAGATACCCGTGCTAAACCCGACTGCAGCATAACAATTATTCCTTCGTCACAATCACACATTGTAGACAATTACAAAAAAAATAAGTTCTTATTTAAGTTTTATCACTGATTGTCCTTTCTATTCTCGTTTCTTATTCACTTACAACATCTGTCATTCTCCTATTCCTTTTTCTGCATCATTGCTTCGACATCAAATGTGACAGGCGCCACCGTATGATACAAGATGACAAAATCCATCCAAAGATTTTGATTTTGAACATACCATTTGTTAATGCGAACTTTATCTGGCCAAATAACCGTATCGTTGTAAAGCACTGGATTTTTTTGCTGTTGCAAAAGAACTGCTTCGTTGCGATATTTGAGAGAAGCGAGACCGGTGATCCCAGGTTTTATTTTTAATATGATTCTATCTTTGCCATCTAGTAAATCAGCATATCCTGCAATATCCGGTCGTGGTCCAACAAATGACATTTCACCAATTAAGACATTGAACAACTGTGGTAATTCGTCCAATTTTGACTTTCGCAGGAAATGACCAAATTTTGTAATTTCTTTTGAATGGTCGGCGAGAGTTTTGATTTTAAAAATTTTGAAGGAAATGCCGTGCTGACCAACACGACTTTGGATAAACAGTCCAAATGAATTCGTATCAATACTGGCAAGGATAATACAAATCAATAATAAACTGCCAAAAAGAATTAGGCATATTAGAGATACAGTGAAATCGAAAACGCGCTTGATCATAGATAGGATTAACTGTGTGCTATTTTGAGACAATATAGGGAGAAAATTGCATGTGTTGACTGTCAAGTTATATTTCCACTGCGCTTAGTATGGCAATATAATACTGTGCTTAGTACAGCTGCAACTTGAAACAAAGATTGTAGAATTAGCGCTACGATATTTCTAAAAGGTAAATAGTAAATACACAATATATGATAGTTGCATTTCCAAAAACCCAATCCCCTATTCCCTAAAATTCATCTTTCCAATATTTCAATCTTTCTCTCAAATAATCATTCAATAGATTCATCGAAGATAGAGATGGAAATCGAATTCCGGTATTGTCATTCGCACCCTTTTTGATTCTGAAATTTGTGGGAGCTCCGATAGCGATTATTCCTGCTTTCTTATATAGCATTGCAGCTCTCGGTAAGTGCATTGCATCTGAAACTACAATGACATTTTTTGTCGATCCGAATCTGGATACAAAAGCTTTTACTTCTTGAGAGGTGTTGGTAGGAGTTGGTAAGATTTCGCAATTTTGCGGGGGAATTCCAAGCTCTATGGCAGCTCTTCGAACAACTGACGCTTGCGATTCAAGATCTAATTTGGAATATCCTGAACTTACAATTTTGTATTGTGGTAGATATTTTGAAATACGGATGGCTTCGACTAATCGTGCTAAGGTGGTAGTGCTTAGCTGAGATGTAGCTGGCAAATTTGGATCTAAACTATAGCCTGCCCCTAGCACATGTAGATAATAGATTTGGCTTTTATCTAGACTGTTAGTGTTGAATATTGGTGTTTTTCCCTCGTAGTTTGCAATTAATGTCGCTGGTAGAATTTTTGTTGAAGAAGCGAGGAAGAGAATAAAAAAAATAGCCCAAAGCCATAAGACTTTTTTATTTGTGTAGTAGTAGGTACAAATTGTTAAAAGCAGTAAAACTACAAGGAACATATTTATCAAAGTTAGATAATCTAGCATATAAATGAATTTAATTCAACAGATAAGCAGTATTATTAAAAATCAGATTTACTTGGATAAATAAAAGTCCCAATTAATTTCTTTTGATGGAAATGGTTTTCCATGTCCCGGAAAAATTGTGGTAGTAATCGTTGAATGACTTTTTATTCTTAATATGCTCTCTACAGCTTGAAGTTTATTGCCGCTCTTTAATTTAGTTACAATAGAAAACTCAGGAATCAAAGAATCTCCTGTAAAAAGAGCATTATCGATAATGAATGATAAACTACCTGCATTGTGCCCGGGTGTTTCTAAAACTTCTAACTTTACATTGGCAAATAAATTTATTACATCATGGGCATTAATGACTTTCACATTTTCGCCTTGAAAGCTTACTGGCGTTTTGTGGTAAAAAGATAAATTTAATTTACTGTCTGCAAGCGCATCAGCTGTATACCCTGAGCAATATACTAAACAGTCAGGAAATTTTTGAAGAATTTCATTAATACCACAAATATGGTCATAATGTGCATGCGTCAAAAAAATTGCACTTATTTTTTGATTTTGTTCTAATGCTTCAAGTATGCCTTCAGAGTTTCCGATGTCAATCAAATAGCAACAGCTGCGTATTGTTTTATTTTTTAGCAAATAAGTATTGGCATTATACTGTACATTAATTATGGTTGTAATTTCGACGGACATTTTATGACTGGGAAATTATTGTCACTTTTTCCTTAAATCTATGAAAAACGGTCGCGTTATCTTCAACTTTCCTATCAACTATCATCCCTGCAGCAATTGTATTGTGGTTACCCAAAATTATAGCAGGTAAAATTGCGGCATTGGTGCCAATAAAATTCTCATCCCCCATTTCTGCAAATCCTCCTGTGACAACTTGTGGAGATAAGAAATTGTAGTTTCCAATCTTTGAATCATGTCCAATTGTGCATCGAGAATTGATCAAATTAAAATCTCTAATAATTGCTTTAGGTCCTACCGAAACGTTGTGAGAAATCACACATCCAATTCCGATTTTGGCCGAAGGAGAAATCAAAGCGGTGGGATGAATAAGATTTGTAAACTGTGCGCCTTTTTCAATTAGTTGCTCAATAATATTTCGTCTGTACTTCATGTTGGCAATGCCCATAATATATGTTGCATCACTATTTACGATATGATCATTGATAGCTCCCAAATAAGGAAAATTATAATCATAAGCATCGTAATTACTTTCACTATCGTCAATTAATCCTAGCACATCCCAATCTTGGTCAGCATTAGAAGATTGATTCATATATATCATATAATCCACTAGTTCTGCAGCATGACCGCCAGCTCCTACTATAATTACTTTCTTCATCTTTCTATCTTGCTGTGTAACCACCATCTACTATTAAATTTGTACCCGTTATCCATCTCGATCCATTGCTTAGTAAAAAAGCACAGGCATTTGCAATATCCTCTGGAGTTCCTAATCCAATAGGATGGTAGCTTTTAATTTTGTCGTAAGCCGTTTCATTCTGTGCGTAAACAGCATTTGCACTCATTGGACTTTCTACTACTCCTGGAGAGACACAATTAACTCTAATCTTTTTATTTGCTAATTCTAAAGCTAATGATTTTGAACCAGCAACTAATGCTCCTTTGGTAAGGCTGTAAGTTGTTTTTCCTAGTTCGCCCACGACACCCATTACCGAAGACATAAAAATTATACTCATTCCCTCAGGATTGGCAAACTTCGCTTTGGTGAGCAGCTTGGTAATATTGATCGCTGCAAATACATTGGTTTCAAAAAATGGCTGTAGTTTTTCAGGTGTAATATTACGCAGAGGAAGCGTAGTTGAAATTCCCGCGGCATGCACTATTCCGTCTACTTTAGTACCACTCAGTAGTTTTTCTAATTCATTTGCAGTTTCATCATAAGCCGTAATGTCTGCAGATAATAGCTGAAACTTTTCATTAGATAATAAGCTTGCTGTTTCTTCTAATCTTTCTTTAGAACGTCCAATTAGTATAACAAATGCACCTAAATGATTTGCTGTTATGGCGCACTGTCGTCCAATTCCAGACGATGCTCCAGTAATTACTATTTTTTTTCCAGAAAGACTGAATGGATTACTTTGCATTATATCTCTACTAAATTACTTATTTTACAATCTTCAACATTTATCTGGGCTGTTGCCCAAGACATGCCTACTCCAAAACCACATAACATAAGCTTTTTGTGGCCTTGCAGTTCATTTTGTAATTGGCTGACAATAGTCAATGGAATAGATACAGATGAAGTATTTCCAAATTGTGCGATGCATGAAGGGACTTTGGCAGTATCTAATTTTAATTTCTTTGCTAAATAATTATTCATATAATCATTCGCTTGGTGGAATATATTAAAATCGATGCTTTCGTTAGTATTGTTGGACTGTGCTAAAACTGCTTTAAAATTTTTAGGGATTTCCTTTAAAACAAAATTAAAAACATCGGCTCCGTTCATATACCCGTGCTCATCATTTCTGATATTCCCATACTCATCGACAACTCTTTCAGTTAAAGTTTCAACCGTTGATGGGTTGCGATATCCGCCAGCATCCATTTTAATTAAATCTGCTAACGAACCATCAGAATTTAAAGAGAAAAAGCTTTCGCCAAATTTCTCATTCTGTTCTATAATCGCAGCTACTCCACCATCTCCAAATAGAAAAGAAGTTTTTCTATCCTTTGGCGAATATACTCTGGAACGAGTTTCTCCATCTAATAGCAATGCTTTTCTAAATCCCCCACTTTGCATCAATCCATAAACGATAGAAAGTCCGTACACAAATGCTGAACATCCTAAACTAATATCAAAAGCAGCGGTATGCTTACCTAAGCCTAAACGGTGTTGCAAAATAATGGAAGTCGCTGGCATGCGATAATCTGGCGTTTGTGAAACAAAAACTAATAAATCTATTTCTTCTTTATTTATCTTAAGATCACTAATTAACTGCTCTGCTGCTGCAAAACACAAATCAGACGCACACATTCCCTCAGGAGCAAAGCGGCGTTCTTTGATTCCCACTTTATCAACAATATCTTTTACATCAGCTTCAGGAAAAAACTCTGTATAGGCATAATTGTCAATGGTGTTTTTTGGCACTGCTGCAGACATGCCCACAATGCCTATGTTACTAAATGATAAATTTGCCATGATTTTTTTTTAAGCGGTGACTCTTTTTTGAATTTCTGTATGCAGATCTTGTAAAGTTAGCAAGGTTTTGAATACCTCATCTTCAATAACAATATTGTAAACATCATCGATTTCTGCTATCAAAGATAAACGAGCGAGTGAATCCCATTCGTCAAAATCACGAAAGGTGTCATTCATTGCTATTGTTCTGTCTTCTATTTCTAAGACATCGCTTATCATTTCTAAAAATTTAGTTTCCATATTTTTGTTTTTTAATTATTGCCTGTAAAAGACTCCGTAGTTACGCTAGTTTCACTTGAGATACCTTCTCTTACGACTACTTTTTTCAAAGTTAATATAATAATTTTCAAGTCTAACTTAAAACTCAGGTTTTCAATGTACCAAACATCGTAGTCGAACTTCTGATTCCATGATATGGCATTTCTGCCGTTAACTTGTGCCCAACCCGTAATGCCAGGTTTCACATTATGACGCTTTGCTTGATGCTCAGAATATAGTGGTAAATATTTGACGAGAAGAGGTCGCGGTCCAATAAGACTCATATCACCTTTTAATACATTTATTAATTGGGGAATCTCATCTAGTGATGTGCTCCTAACAAATTTGCCTACAGTTGTAATTCTTTGATGATCCGGTAGTAATTTACCTTCTGCATCTTTTAAATTGTTCATGGTTTTAAACTTTATGACCTTGAAAACTCGTTGATTTTTACCGGGACGCTGTTGCAAGAAAAACACATCCCCTCTATTGGCAATTGCTAAAAATAAAATAAGCAATATTACGAATGGTAGAAAGAGCACAAGAGCGCAAAATGAGATTAAAAAATCTGATAAAGGCTTTAGAAAATTACGGTAGAACATTAAAGGAATTTTTATTTAATATATAATTCATTCATACCATTCCATATTATTTCAGGGTCAAAATTCTTAGACCATTCTATACTGTGTTCTGAGTATTTTTGACGCAATCGATCATCGTTTTTAAATTTCATCATAGTGGCAAATAATATATCAATATTTTTGTCCTCAATGAGTTCGCCATTATAATTATCGCTGACTGCATCTTTGCACCCAGTTACATCTGTAGTAATTATTGGCAGACCCATTGCAGCAGCTTGAATTAAGACATTCCCAAAACCTTCCCAATAAGCTGGCATAACGAAAACATCCATTAAACTATAATAGTAAGGAGTTTCTTCATAATCAACTAGGCCAATCATATCAATTCCTTTATGAGCATTCGCAGTCTCTACAATAGATTTCTCAATTTGATCATAGTAGGGCTTTCCAATTATCAACAATTTTACATTCTTATCTGATTGATATAATTTATCGAAAGATGCTAGCAATTCTTTAAAGCCTTTTCTCTCAACAATTCGCCCTAAAAAACCGAATACAAATTTGTTGTCAGGAATATGTTTTTGCTTAAGTTTTTCGAGTTTATCAGGATCTATGTGACTTTTACTGTATAACTTTAAATCCACTCCATTACTACTGCCTTTATTAATAACAACAGACTTCTCTTCGGAAAATATGTTGTAAGAAATTCCTAAATCTCTTACCGATTGACTAATGCACAGCACAGTATTTGCGCTTGATGCTGTAATCTTTTCCATAAGAATAAGAATTTTTTTTATGAACCCATCTTCATGCTCAAACCTAAACCCTCTACAAGTGTATACCCTTTTTTTAACTCCGACAATCTTTGCTGCAATCATACCTAATAAGCTAATCTTTGGCGTACCAAAATTCACAACATCAGGTTTTATTTTGGAAACTATTCTAATGATTTTTAGTAGTGTCCATAAATCATGAAGAAGACTTATTTCTCTCTTGATATGAATGGGGAGTAAAGTAGCACCCTCTTTTTCACAAAAATGAATAGTATTTGCATTCTCAGGAGCTAGTAAATAAACTGAATAGCCCTTGCCTACAAAGTATCTTAATTGACCTTGTAGCAGAACAATGCTCTGAGGAGCGGTAATACCTATAATTAACTTCATAATATCAAATCGTTTTCCGTTATTTTAAATTTTACTATAAATCTTTTTCCGATTTATTATTGATTTATTAACTTGAAATCATTTAAAAACTCATCGTAAAACTTATTCCTTCTTGTATCAAGAGTTACTTTAGTGAAGTTTTCTGCTTTTAAAAAGTTTTCTTTAGCCCATTTCAGTAACACATCTTTATTTACTTGCTTAAGAAATTCTACTATTTGATTTATATTTCCAGCTTCAAATAATGCATCTCTATTAATTAACTCTGGAATTCCGGCAATATTTGACCCCAATACTGGACATGCTCTACTCATTGCTTCAATTACTGCTCGTGGAAGCCCTTCTTGTTTGCTAGGCTGAATATATAAGTCTATAGAATCTAAAAAGTCAAAAACTTGAAACTGAGTTAAAGGCCCTACCACCTCCACTAAATCAGCAACTTGATACTTCTCAATTATTTTATTAAGCCTTGATGAGTCTCCTTGTCCAACAATTTTATAATTGAATAAGATATTTTCTTTCTTCAATATCGCAATCGCTTTTATAACATCAGCTTGACCTTTATAAGGAACGTCTATAGCCGCTACTGTTCCAAGAACTATTTTTACTGGAAGATCTTTAATTTTACGAATTCTATCATTTAAAATTGCAGGCTCCAGATTTTTAACTATTACATCAGAGCATCCTATAGATTTGCCAAATGTTGGATACCTGTCTTGTAAAAAATTATCCGTTACATATATTGTATGAGATGCATCCTTTAAAATAGATTGGTAATTTTTCATTTTATAATTTGCTATCAATTTACCGCGCCAGTCATAATTCCATAATGCATCATAAACACAAGCTACCATTTCTATTAAAACGGGTTTATTTATACTTTTTGCATATTCAAATGCAATCGTTCCTATTGCGCTTGGTAAGCGTAAAATGATTACTTCATTTTCATCTACTGCTTTTTTGATAATTGCTACCGCCTGGGGCTTTTTAACATAATTACTAATAGATTTAAAATTTGGCACCTCAATGTGAGAAAAAGCAGGATGCTTGATCAGTGAATAGTTCTTAGCTTTTTCCTCTGCTATCACCTTGCTTCTTGTTAAGAAAATTACCTGCTCTCCAAAATAAGAATAACGTTCTATTAATATATCGTTGTAGTGAACGCCATAGTAAATTGTTTTATCGTTATTGTTATAAATAGGCCCATCATGTACAAATAAAACTTTATTCATTTCTCACTTTTTATAAATTTTTCATTAACCAGATCAAATTATTGTCTAAGAGAATCTAAAGACAAATTTCTGAAAGGTATATTGTTTATTATTATTTTTCTTTATGTATTGTAGTACCTACTATTAACGATTAAGGAATCCATAATGAAACCAAATCCATTGCAATCTCAACAATTAATTTTTTAACGCATCTTGAAAAAAAACATCAGCCGTCATATATTGACAAATATATCTAATGGTACAAACGTTGTCTACTTGCTCCTATTGCTTAACAATCGCTACTTATTTTTATCATCTTCTACTTATGCTAAGAGATTATCGCCATCTTATCAATTGAGAACAACTTTAAACCTATAGAAAGATAAAAAATGTAATTCAAAAGATGAATTACCAAATATAGTGCTACTACATTTGTAAACGAATCAATTTATAATGTTATCGTAAGATTTGTACAGATATGACCTTTAAAATAGAGCGATAGTGTTGCAATATAAATGAGCTAATGTGGCTCCTGAGTTATAGTACTCGAAAGCAGTGGTCACTATGCAAAATTAGAATCAAAAACGGTACGACAGTCTTACACCGATTAAAATGATACTACTAAATACTTAGAACAATGTCTATTCGCTAGGGCATAAGTACAATCTGCTCCCACTCACTTTAAAGTTTTCATAAATTACACCAAACTACAATTGACTTGATACTGTAAAGTCTTTAATGAATTAAATATTATGGAAAAAGAATTTAATGATATCCTTAATTTACAGGAAGACCTACGCAGAATTCCGTTAATTTCACAATATGACTTAATAAAAAAAGTTGCTGCTCGACTTTCTTGTGATAAGCAAATTATCTTCAGAAATTAACCTTTACGTAATACTAATTAATTTTGCCGCAATTTATTAAATGCTTAATTTCACACTATGGTCAATAACATCAGTAGTCCTATAATAGTAGAATAAGAAATCTTTCTTTTGTTAATAAATTTTTCCCTGCACAATATAGCTTCTATACCAATGTGGTCACATACGTTTATTAATGACCAGAAAATAAGTTTTTCATGATAATTTAATAAAATCTTATTTTAATCTTTAACTATATATAATATTCTACCATAAGACAATACATTTCTTAAAAAATGTTTAAAAAAAGCTCACCAAACTGTCGAATAATGGTATCGCATAACCTAGTTTTTACTAAAAAACATTACTTACCTAAATCCTCTCTACCTACTTTACTATTATAATTAAAAAGTATATCTTATAAAGTAATTGTACAAATGGGCAATGACTACTCATAATTAAGTAATAATAAAAAAGATCAAATAATACTCTTCGAATTTCTGCAAAATAATCATAGGAATTTTTTATATATGACGCTCATTTCAGCGAGAGCTGCTGCCATCTCAAATTTAACTGATAACTGCTCTGCTTCTTTTCCCATTATTTCCCTTTCTACTACCCCATTGTAAAATATTTTTAAGAAAGATATAAATTGGTTCGTATTATTTTGTGCAAATAAAAAACCATTATGACCATGTATCACAATTTCTTTATGTCCTCGATCAGCTGTAGCGAGAATCGGCAAGCCACACATCATTGCTTCAATTAGATTTAGTCCTAAACCTTCTTGTTTACTTGAGGAGATCCCCAAGTCAGCAATTTTAAATAATTCATCGATATCATTTCTAAAACCCATAAACAAAACAGTTTCTTCAAGACCATATTTTTTAACTAATGCTTCCATCTCCTCTTTTAATTCACCTCTACCGCAAAACAATAATTTAAAATTAGGAAATGCATTCTTATTTCGCGCTAGAGCTTCAATTAAAAATTTATGATTTTTTCGGTCTATAAATTCCGCCGCATAAACAGCTATAAAATCTTCATTTGAAAACCCTTTCTCCTGTCGCATTTGACATTTCAGATCCGCTGAGATGGGAAAAAACTTTTTCTTATCAACACCAATTCCTGGAATTAAAAAATATTCGGTCTTACTATTACCCTTTTCCTTAATAAGTTCAAAATCTTCCGTGTTTATAGTTATAATCGCATCAGCATATCTACTAACCAAGATTTCGACCGGATAATATGCTAACCAATTTAAATTTGGGGCGCCTTTAAAAAAATGAAAGCCGTGCGCCGTATACAACACTTTGGTTCCGCTACATCTCGCATCCTTTGCAGCGAGACGAGTAACGATGCCAGCCATCGGTGTATGGCAATGGATCAAACTGTACGATTCTCTATCAATAATTTCTTTTAGTACTTTGTACGCTCTTGTGTGAGCACTAGAAAATGGACTTCTTACAAATGGTACATTAAAAGTTTTATCTGCAGTAGCAATAACTTCATCGCCTTCACAAGCTACATGCACTTCATATCCTCTCACCTTGAACCATTCAAGGTAGGGTAAGTGAAAGCGCAATATATGCTTGGCTATTGAAGCAGTAAATAAGACCTTTTTTTTCATTATTTTATCTTATAATCTTTTGAAAACTCATCATAAATACTTTTATTTCTCATCCAATAATTCTTCCTGTAGTTCTTGCCTTTGTAACGTTTTTTTCAATCATTTGTAACACTATTCAACGATTTGACTTTTTTGTAGTAGCAAAATTTCGTCATCTGCTATTATTTCAAAAAAAACATAAAGCCTACTAAATCTGCAAACACTAGTAGTGTTACAGCCTAAAGCTGTCCAAATTTTCCTCGACGCCTTTATCATTGCTCTCGGTAAGAACTTACATCCTCAACCAAACCTGATATACCTAATTTTATTTTAAACATTTTTAAAATACTAAGAATTGTTATTGATAAATTTTCATAATACGCAATTAATGTACCATTATAATGAGCTTCATAAAAAAGAGTTTATCATTGTTGTGATACCGCAGGTATCTTGTACAAATAAAACAGTATTTATATTTTATAAATTTTTCATAAACTCCTCAAATCGTATTTCTGAATCAAAGCTTTCAATTGCAAATTTTTGAAAAGTATATGCTTCGGGATTTTCTTTTATTTCTAGAATCTTATTTACAGTAGTCTCGACATTATAAGGATCTATTAAGCTCCCTTCTGCATTAGCTGGTAAACATTCTTTGATTGAAGGAATATTGGATGCTGCTATTGGAAGACCCGCAATCATGGCTTCAATTAATGCATTTGGTTGACCCTCGGTTATTGACGGGAAAAAATACAAATCAAATGCTTGTAAATAATCAGGTATGTTTGATTTATATCCCAAAACAGTAACATTATTTCTTATATCTAATTCAACTATCCGAGGAATTAGCTCCTGCGTTTCATTTCCTATCAATACTAAATGGACATCAGCATCTTTATCTATTAACCTTTTAGCAACATTTAGTAAGAAAAAGTGATTTTTAGCGGGAGTGAATCGACCTGTATGCCCAATTATAAAAGCATTTTCGGGCAATTGTAATTCCTGTCTTAATTGTTTCTTAGTTTTGGTATTATTTATGTAATCCGAAACAGTAACACCATTTCTAATTACTTTAAATCGACCATCGTTTGGATATTCTTTTGGAAAAAAAAATTCAAGCCCCGCTGATGAATTTGCTAATACCGTGGTACTGTACTTATAAACCAATCTGTTAACTAGGCGGTTGTAGATTTCTTTTGGTTTAGATTTTTTAAAATGGTCACTTCCCTGCCGGTAAAAAGTTATCCGCTTTTTTACACCAGCCAATTTAGCGAGCAACATTGGTATTCCTGCAAAATTGGCATTGAAATCACAAACTGTATTGAATTTTTGATTTTTAAATAATTTATAGTAGAAATGCATTCCCGAAGGACTAAAATATCCTAAAGGTTTTAAAATAATATTTGCACCCGTAGCTTTATAAGAGTCGAATAACTCTCCTTTTTCAGAATTTCGAACTAGAACAGTTGCATTTAGAGCGTTTTTTTGATGTTTTAGAAATCGTAACAGATAAGTTTCAATACCACCTGACTGTAATGAGGGAATAAGAAAGCACACTTTGAGTTTATTTTTCTCCATTAGCTTGTTTTAAAACTAGGTCTACTATCCAACCGTAAGGATTAAATTTTCCTTCATGCCAATTTAATTGTTCGTCCCAGTACCCAGGACAAGGATCGTAAACTTTGTTTGCAAAGCCATAACTTACTTCTACAATTTTGGGCACGTTCATTTCATCGAAAACGTAATCAAATGCAACGCACTGTGCTTTCATTTTTCTTGTATATTCAAAGGAGAGTTCTACGCATCGAATATCAAATTCTTCTCTTTCATATTTAAAATTACCGCTACCAGAAGCTCTGAAATCATTTTCTCTAACCATCCTTTTAAGAGCAAATGCTTTTCCATCGATAACAATTATGCGGGTGTCAGAATCATTATCTGGAATAAATTCTTGAAAGTATAAATAGTTTATTTCGTTCCCCATCACTTGCGCATATCGCGGCGGTTTCACTAATCTAGCAATTCCCTTCGCAACCTCTTTAAAATCAGCTTTTCCTAATCTCCACTTTCTAAATCGCTCTTTTAAACTTTCTACTCCGTCATATGCTGGAAAGCCACTGCCAAATGCTTTCCTTACTAATTGCTTTGCTTTTTCTTTTGATCTAACTAACTGTACATTTTGAGAACCGGCACCGCCACGGAGTTTAAATACTATGGGAAATGTGGTTTCTTTGATCCAATTAAGACTCGTCTTTTCATCATAAAATACCCAAGTTTTTACAGCATCAATTTTTAAAGCTTCCATTAAATACTTTTGCCCTACTTTATCATCAAAGTGCCAAGCAGTATTAAAATTCGGAAATACTGTAAATCCGCTTTGTTCAAGAGAATACAAAAGAGATTTAGACATTGTTATGTCTTTCGAATCCGATTGATGAAAATGATATAATAAAGCCTTACAACCATCTAGCTGTTCTATAATGTTGTTGCTATAACAATTTACCAATTTGTAGGGTATATTATTATCTTTACAATACGCTATCCAACGATAGTTAAACAAATAATCTCCAGTATTCTCGTGAATTGCTAACATAATTAATCTAAGTATTGTTTTGCCCAAATTTCAAATCCAAACAGCAACCAAATAGCGTCTAGTTGGTTTGGAGTTGCTGTAGTGATATCATTTACCCATTTTGTAACCTCTCTACCGTCAAACACTCCTCTTTTTTTAATACTAGGAGCGATAATTTGGTTCCATCTATCTTGAAATACTTTGGAAGCCATAAACTCACGA
Organism: Flavobacteriales bacterium; assembly: GCA_038243675.1. Taxonomy (GTDB): domain Bacteria; phylum Bacteroidota; class Bacteroidia; order Flavobacteriales; family Flavobacteriaceae; genus Flavobacterium. The sequence continues at coordinate 37,148 of JBBSQV010000001.1, read as the reverse complement.
AGTGGAATACCAAATCCCATTTTATCACGGTACGCGAAGGGCTCGCCAAACTTATCTACTGCAATATCTTTTAAAACCTTCTTTGTTTCTAGCTTATTATTATGCAGTGCGAGCAATACGTCTTCTTGCAAATTTAGCGCAGTCGTTACCATTTCGTTATCCAGAAAAGGCACGCGATTTTCAATGGAGTGGGCCATTGACATTTTATCTTGACGCATTAACAAATCCGGTAGATAAGTAAGCAGCTCATATTTTCTTTGACGCAAATTTAACCCGCCTCTGAGACGTTTTAAAGTGTGATTTCTGTCGGCAATTGCCCTACTTAACTGAAAGCTTGGACGAAGTGCTCTTGCGGTTGCCACGCTACCGAATGCTGTGCCCATAATCATCTTTTTCTCACGATCTAATGCATAACTCAGGTAATCACTGATGTTGTCTTTATTTCGTTTTAGACCGCCAAAAAAGGATTTTGTAAAAGTTTTATTTTCTTTAGCTTGAATAAATCGATCGTATCCTGCCAATGCTTCATCAGCTCCTTCACCACTTAATAATACAGTAACTTTTTTCTTAGCTTCTTGGCTTAATAAATAAATTCCTATAGTGTTGGGATGGTTTAGAGGATGCTCAAAATGCCAAATTGCTTTTTCAATGACTTCAAAATAATATTCTGATTGCATCTCATATTTATGTGCCTGTAACGAAAGTTTTTCTGCTACATAATCAATATACTTCTCTTCCGAAAATTTTGGATCTTTAAATGTAATTGAAACTGTTTCTAGATTTCCTTTATTTACATTCTGAGCTGCGTAATAGGTTACCAAGGAAGAATCTACTCCGCCTGATAATTGACATCCCAATTTAACATCGCTGAGCATTTGAGATTTGACACTCTTTTCTAACGCCATTTCCAATTTAAGTAAGGAATCTGTAGACGAAATTGGCTCATTACCTTCAATGTCAATATCATAATATATGTGACTAGTAATAGTTTGATTCTTTACAGCCAAATAGGAGCCAGGGGTGCAGTTGATAATATTTTTAAACAAGGTTTGATTGATCACATTTCTAAATAAAAGAAATTCATCAATATGGGTATAATCAGCTTCGAATTTAAAATTAGGTAATTTTTTAAAACTCTTCATCTCAGATGCAAAAGCCAATCTATTTTCCTCCTGCAAAATATATAAAGGCTTTATTCCAAAACGATCTCTAGCTAGAAATAATGTTTGCAATTTAAAATCATAAATCGCAAATGAAAACATACCATTTAATTTGGTTAGCATACCTTCCATTCCGTATTCTAAATATAAATGGAGTGCAATTTCTGTATCTGATGTACTTTTAAAGACATGTCCTTTTTGCTCTAAGTCATGTTGAAAGTCAAACGCATTATAGATTTCACCATTCATCATCAAAATCACCTGCTCATCCGGACTGATCATTGGTTGATGTCCATTTGGCGATAAATCCAAAATACTTAGACGATTAAATCCAAATACTAAATCTTTTGAAGTATCAAAATTACTGTTTTCGGTAGTAGTTATCGTTTCGTACGTGTTATCGCGAGTATTAATGCCTACGATACCTGAATCGTCAGGACCACGATGCTTTTGAATCGCGATCATTTCGCGAATAGCATGGTTATTATTTTCCGGAGAACCTGTAAAGTTAAAAAAACCTGTAAATCCGCACATTATTTTTTAGTTGGGTTAATAGTGCTTAGTAGAACATCACGATGTGACTCACACTGAATTAAATTTGTTAAAAGCATTTTTTTATCATTCGCAATTAGTGAAGGTAGCAATCCGCGCTTATGTAAGCTAGGCAGATATTTGCCCTTATACGGTTGTATCCAAGTATGCATTAGCAATTTCCAATCTTTCACATATAGGTCAAATTTATTATTTAACGCTAAATCATCATTAATAATTTCATTGAGATTTAAAACGTGTGCTAAAGTTTTTTTCTTTTCTTCCGCACTCATTAAGTAGACCCCTGCTTGTTCATTATTATGTCGGACAAATTCCAATGAGAAAGAAACTGATTTGCCTTTTTCAAATTGCAGTCGTACCATCATCCCGATATTCCAAGTGCCGTTTTGTAATCCTTCCCAATCAAAGCAAAAATTACCTAAACTATAAAATATAGGACTATCCTTATATACTTCATAGCCTGATATTATGTGAGTATGATGACCTATAACGGTACTGGCACCTGCATCAATAAAAAAGCGATACCATTTTTTCATTCTAGGACTTGGCAATTCATAATGTTCGTGCCCACCATGTGCTATAATAATTATAAAATCAGCAACTTTCTTAGCTTCTTGAATTTGATTAAAAACATTTACCACATCCATTGGATGGCAACCTGATTGCTCGTCAAAAGTCGTAGTCCATTCGTTTTCGGCAATGTTAATAAATGCAAATTTTAATGTATCCTTTTCCCAGTAATAGGTTTTTGAAGCTTCTTCAAAGGAGTGTCCGCTACCTAACCAATCAATCTTATGTTTATTTAATGCGTCGTATGTCGCCCGCATACCTTCAGCTGCGTAATCCTTAAAATGATTATTCGCAGTAGCGACTAGTTTGCAATTCAAGAAATTGAGAATTTCTACTGTCTCTGGATTAGCTTTGATATGTGGTCCAGTTTTTTTAATCTGGTTAGTGCTTGTAGTTAGCGGGCACTCCAAATCTAAAACATTTAAATCATTAGCTGCAAAGAAAGGCTGCACAGTTTCAAACATGGGTTTCCATTGTCCTGTAATAAAAGCATCTTCCACTCTTCTCCATGGGCAAAAATCGCCTGTAAATCCTATTGAAATCATACTATATAATTTGATAATTGATCTGTAGAAATGAATTCTACATCGGGCCATCTTTTGACAACCGATTCTAATAGCTTTTTCAATTGTACTAAGCCGTTTTCTCTGTTTTTAGGTTCAATAAATCCTATATAATTAATCCTATGTGTACTAATCACTGCAGGTTTATTAAATAAAAAAGCCGCTTGTATTCTTGCCATTGCAGCATTTGTCCAATCTTTTGAAGGATCGTTTACAGGCTCAAAAAAAACATTGCGAACATTATAAAAAGTACCTTGAGCATTTTTGTCGCCAAAATTGTGTTTGATGGATCTATAAGAATCGAATTTACCGGTTGGCGCGAGCTGACTTCCGATTCCTTGCAGACAATTAATTCCTTGCTTTGCTAAAAATGGCTCCAAAGTAGGATCCCAGTTATAGCACGGAGCGATAAAACTAGTCGATTTATATCCAAATACTTTTTCGAAAATACTCAAACCTTCTGTGATGATTTTTTTGTGATCCTCAACATCCGATAGCACATCCCAGTCATAAGCTTCCATAAACGCATAATCTTCACGACCAGAGTACGTAGCTCGCCAATCAAAACTTAGCTTTACTTTTTCGTCATTAGATTGCAGTGCATTCATCCATCTATTAATATTTAAATGTTCACGACCATGAAATTGAGGTTTAAAAACACCTGCCTCCATACCCTCTTTCCAAATCTTCAAATTATCATGATGCTCTGGATATCTTTCAAAAGTTTTATAAAACGGCTCGTAAAAATATTGTTTGTAATCGGATTCTCTAATTCTATCAAAATCAGGATTAGCCATAATGGCATTGGCAGTTAAGACCGGATGTTTCCCTTCTCTGTTTTTAATAGATAAAAATAAATCAAAGAGATTATCAAGATCTGTTTTAGATGCCAAAGCATCTACTTTGTACAAACTTTTATCCACTTCAAATCCGCTTTTTTTAAATTGCACTAATGCCTCTTTAGATGGAGTGCGGATCGCGCCCCAATCATCAGATTCAATAATAAGCAATTTTTTATTTACTTTTACTGAACTTTTTCTATTGGATTCAATTCCACCTATGAAACTTCTAACGGTATCTTTAAACATGCTTTGTTTCTTTACTTTTTCTTATTAAGACACCTAATTCTGTAGAAGTCATAAATTCTACGTCGGGCCACTTTTTTGTAATTGCCTTCAATAATTCTCCCAATTTCTTTAAACCGTTATCTCGATTTGTGACTGATAAACCGCCAATATAATTCACGCGGTGGGAACTAATGACTGCTGGTTTCTTAAAATTAAATGCTAGTTCTATTTCGGACAAACACTTATCTACTTCTTGGATATTCCCCGAAGAAGGTTCAAAAAATGCATTGCGGGTGATATAGATTTGTCCCAATTTATTCTTCTTACCTAAATATCTAAAATGTCTTTTGCTGATTCCATCACCTAATGCTTCTTTTTGTATTTTGGGTGAAGACATAAACTCGATCCCCCCTGCTGCGGCAAGTCCTTCTAGTGCATTATTGATAGGACCGTTAGGAGGTACAAAAAAACGCGCTCTATAGCCGTGTATTTTTTCAAATAGATCTAATCCATTAGTTATTATAGATTTTTGATCCTCCAAATCAGTGGCAAATTCCAAATCAAATGCTGCTTGAAACCCCATTCCATATTTGCGATCGTAACTCCAAACTCCAAATTGAAAAGCTAATAGAGCTTCTTTATCCCCATTTTGCAATGCTCTTAACCAAGGTTGAACATTTAAATGTTCTCTTCCGTGAAACTCAGGAACAAAAATATTAGCGGCTATTCCCTCCTTCCAAAGTGAATATGCTTCTCTTTTATTATCTTTTTCTAAAGTTGAAGTAAAAGGTTCGTGAAAATATTGTTCAAAATTATTGTTCTTTATTTTTTCAAAATCTGGATTGGAAGTTAAACTCATAGCGGTCAATTTTGCGCTATGATTTATTTTATCTTTCACAGTATCCAGCGTCTCAAATAAGAAGGATAGATCTTCAGCAGAAGCTAAGGTGTCATATTTATTATATCTTGCTCCATCACCTTTGTCCAGACATAATCCAGAACCTAAAAGTTTTTGGTAAGCATCGTTTGAAGACATTCTAATACTTCCCCAATCGTCTGATTCAATAACAACAATCTTCCTATCAGTTCGCCAACCAGGTAAGTTAGAAATGTTTTTTATAATTTTTTTTAGCATGAAAATATCTAAATAAGCGATTTAATAAAATCAATAAGTGGGGTATCCACAATAAACCAATTAACAATAGGGTTACCAATGAAGAAAAATATACCAATATAATCAAGTGCCTCCCTAACGTTGAATATCAACACAAAAGCAATGCATACAGTTAATAGGTTCTTGATGATTAAGGGTAAAATTATTTTTTGATTAAGAAATAATATAAAGGAAACTATTAAAATCAGGTTTGACAATACAATAAAACGACTACCTGACGGTACTGATGCCGCTAAATTACTAAAAGAGGCAAACAATAGACCCATCGTAAAGAACGCGTTAAACTGCGCGTTAACTACTTTCTTTTTGTAAACCGATAGAAAATACATTAGTACTGTGATAAACACCACACTATATTTTGTTATTGCCTTGGCTAAAATCACGTGAGAAGCCATGTGACTATTTTCTGAGAATACTTCTTCCGCGTACTCATCATTTAAGTAAGATTTCTTAGATTGTGCAAAAGATGGTAACTGCTCAAAATAATCACGTAGCACTTCTAAATTTAATTCACCAAAGTAAAATGTAAGCAAGAAAATCGTAAAAAGTATTGTCTTGTTCTTCACTGGCAATAAGATGTACACTATATATAGTATTAAGGGTGCAATTAAGGAAAAATGGACGAAGAGCGACAACACTAAAAATATATAACCTTTTTTATTTCCTTGTAAATGGCACAGTAAAATGCCGTAGAAAAAGATACCCACCGCAGTCCACATTCTAGCGGCATTAATGGACCAAATTGGATTTGTAAAAGCTAAAAACAGAAAACTTATTAAAATTAAGCCAGTAAAAGGCACGGTAATATGAGAGCGAATAATAATGAGACTTTTAAACCAAAAATATCCGAAAACCAGTGCAAATATTGCGAATAAAATATGCACATTATCAGTAAATACGCTTACGAACCACGTAATAAGTGGCTGATAGACGTCTAATTTGGTATCTTCTTCATTATAAAAACCACCTAAAGCATCCGATAAACTAATATTATCTTGGTAGTAGCTTTGCAAATCAGCTGCATACCGGGCAGAATCGGCGTCTCCAGTTGAGACCACAAATGACAGTCCGAAAAAAAGTGATAGCAACAAGTACGGACCTATACGAGTATTATGCTTAAAATTTTTAAACAAATAAATCCCACTAATAAAGGGATTAAATAACCATAAGGACAGAAACGTCTTATTATCAATTTTTGGCACTCGAATATATTTTAATAAACATTTGCAACTGCATTAATGCAGCGGATTTATAGACCTGATTTGTAATTACGCTTAAGGAACCTCTTTGTAAATTATTGATATTAATATTTCCAAATAACAATACGATAATATGCGATTTTTTTAATATGAACCAAGTTCGACTTGGCCGTGGATTTGAAAAAATTTAGTTTTAAGCTCAATATTATTTTCAGTAAAATGAAATTAATCAGCGAAATACAAAACTATAATTTACTTGAGTCTAATTCGTTCAAATGGCACATTATTAATGTTTGCCGCAAGCACAGGGAAATCTGACGGGTACATAATATCAGTTCCCACGCTCCGCACAGAATTGCTCTCTGATATCATAAATAAATCTAAAAAACTTTTCAAGTGCAGTTCAAAATTATCTACTGCTGAAAATTCCATGTGGGTAAGCTCACCTGGGATAATAAAGACACCTGGGATTGACTCTACTCTTTTTAAAAATTTTGTCGAATCAGAACATACCAAAATATGTTGCTTTGCAATCTTCTGTTGCTCCAATACATAATTGTAACATTTATTAATAAGTTCCTCTTTCTCTACTTCTGAAAGTTTAATTTTTAAATACTGCGCGCTGTGAGCCTCGTTAAAATCTTCCAGTAAATCCTGAAATCGAAACACCATGCTGTCCCAAGATTTATAAATCGTTCTACTTTGTGCTATAAAATCTTTAATCTGTGGTGCTGGGGTAAAAAGCTCCCAGAAAAGTTGCTTCATAGAAAAACCAAGATCAGTAATAAACTCCCACTGCACGCTAGCAAAAAGATGTAGCTGTCTCTTTTCGAGTGTTATTAAAGACATATACTTTTCTTTAGAACGGTATCCGAGATAAATGGGTTTTGAAAAAAATATATTTCTAGAAATTTCATCTTCTTCAATGCGCCAGTCATAATTTGGTTTTAAATAATTCCATAACTCAAAAGGTGCGTTTGCGACTAATCTAAATTCGTATCCTTTGTGCTTGCAAACTGCATAAACGCCCATAATTTGCCGAATCCTGTCCGCCAATCCTCCCATATAATTAGATCCGTCCATAATGTAAACCACCTTTGGCTTCACCGGCTCTCCCCACGGTCTATATTTCGATAATTTTATAATGTTATGCAGGAGTATTCTAACTTTTCCTTCTACTAAATTCATACGATTATACTTAAATGTTTTTTAGCCAAAATTCGTTGAGAAATTTCGCGGTATATATTGCATTTATTTTAACTTTTACTCTATCGCAGTCTACAAATTATGAAAATTTGAATGTACAAAAACTTGTATTTTTGTCACTATGCAGTATGTCAATGATTTACAATACTTGTCCAAATTATAATAATTACTATGAAAAGAAATTTTGCTGATACGTGTATAACAAAACAAATGTGCCATCCTACAAAAAAAAATCATCGTAAGAAGTCTGATTAGTACTGGTTATTAAGGGATTAATTCAAGAAACTTTTTCGTCACGTTTTCTATTCGATATTCCTCGATATTTATATCTTGACTTTCATGATCAAAGTTCTTTTGTAAAAAATTAAAAAGCCTTTCAGAGTTTGCATTAGCAGCTTTGTAGCTTAAAATAGGTTTTTTGATATAGGTATAATCCACCAATTTTAATGATTTTTGTAAGTCAACCTCGTAAGGAAAGTGCAAAAGAAAATCCACTTTCAACAGCTCTGTCAATAATTCTTTTCGCTCTAAATAATCGCTGATAACACATTTCTGCAAAGTTTTCTCGGAAAGCGCATTTAACCAGACGTGTCTTTCTTTGGTAAAAATAAAAAATTTATAATCTAGTTCAATTTGATCTAGCTGTTCAGAGAAAATTTTTAGAAGTTTTTGGTAACTACCAATATTACCTGAATAGGCAAACTTTACTGTAGAATCATCTTCATCAATATTTATACTCTTTTGTAATACTGGAAAGCTCAAGCCTTGAGGGATTATTTTTATTTTATGTTGAATCTTTTCGCTATATCCTTGTCTTGCTCCTTCAAAAGGGACAGTGATATAATCTACCTTATTAAAAGTCCAATCTTCGATATATTTAAAATAAAACGGCTTTTTAAAAGTATCGTTCACATTACCAACGTAAGGATCTCCACAGTCTGCAATCCAAACTTTTGCAATCTTTTTTGTCCAAATTCTTGCTACACCCCAATGTATAGGATGAGGAACTGCAACAGAAATAAGTCCATCGTACCCTTTTTCATTTTGAAGCGCCTTTTTTACTAAAAATATTAATTGAATATTCGGATATTCAAACAATAATGAACTAAAACGAGTTATTGTACGCCAAAAAAGACGAACAATTCCTTTTCCTTTTACCTTAGGCACTGGATATGTAACAGATCCCATCGACTTAAACAAAATTCCATTTTGCTCACAATGCTCTGCTACACCAGGGTTGGGGTGCGAAATTAGAGTAACAAGGTTGCCTTGAATTGTAAGCTCTTTTGCTAATTCAGTAGTTCTGATTGACCTTGGAGAATTTTCAGGATAAAAAGCATTAGAAACAATCAATATTTTCTTACTGGACATTCTTTAATATTTTTAAGATATTCTATAGTGATTTACTTACAAATGGTGACTTCTACGTGGGTGAAAAATCTACTCATTTAAAATTTAATTTTCGCAAAATACCTTATTCTAATTCTACATTATATACTTTCATCCAAACACAAAATTGCATTATTCGCCAATAAGAGTGCTCAAAAGGAATTTTTCCGTCCTGCATATCTTTGTAAAATTGCTCTGCTTGATCAACTCTAATAATTCCTTTTGCATAGGGTAGGTATTTTCGCAGCATTTCGATATATTCTTCTCTATATTCGGTCATTAACCAATTTTGCTCAGGAGTACTAAATCCCATCTTATCCTTTCGTTGACGAACTTTCTCATTCAAGATGCCTTCCATCGATTCCACTAATATTCGCTTGGTCATATTGGGTCCGTCTAAATAATCTAGAGGAAAACTTTGGGTCAGTTCTACTAAACGATAATCTAAAAATGGGACCCTTGCTTCGACCGAGTGGGCCATCGAATTTCTATCCTCCCAGCGCAAATATCTTTGCAGAGGATCTCTCAATAATTGATACCTAGAAATTGCTAAGGTACTTTTCTTTACATATCGAACCAACTCGTAGGGATGCACTTTCTTTTTTATGACTTTTGATATATCTACGATATCATCTAATTTCTCTTTCTTATTTTTTGCCATTCGAAATTTTAACTGCATCGGTATCTTGCCATAGGTAAAAGAAGTGAAAATTCTTAAAAAAGTCTTTACAGATTTTATTTCTTTAAATAATGTCATCAATTTACCTTGTCTTATAAGTCTATTATATCGCAACGTTCTAAAATCTGAATAACCTGAAAGATACTCATCGGCTCCTTGCCCATTTAGCAAAACAACAACATTGTTTTTTCGAGCTTCTTTAAAAACATGATAACCCAAAAACGCTGACTGTGATTGGTATGGCTCATCCATATTATACACCAATTTTTCTGTCAAATTAAAAACATCTTTCCCTTGTGGATAAATATAGTGCCCATCTACTTTTGTGTCTTTTACGACTTCCTCCATCCATTTACGCTCGTCAAATCGAGGGTCTTCAGCACAAGATGAAAATGTCTTTTGAAGATCTGATTTGCCCTGCTCTCGCAATAAAATGTTGATATATGATACAATCGACGAAGAATCCAGTCCTCCTGACAATGCGCTACCAATAGGAACATCTGCTCTTAAATGTAACTGTATCGCTTCTTTAAATTTATTTAACCATTTTTCTTTTGCTTCCACAAAAGTACCCTTGAATGGAACTATTTTAGGATTATACCACTGCGTGGTGACTAATTTGCCTCTGCCTATTCTAGTTAATAAATCTTCAACGTTAACAGAAAAATGATTCCCTGGTAATAAAATATGTACTCCTTTAAACATCGTTTCATCGGTATGATCCGTCAAAGAGTAGTAGAGATAATCATAAGCTCGATTCCCATTTAAAATAGCTTTCCAGCCTTCAACCGTAGTAAATTGCTTAATCTCGCTTGCAAAATGCAAATCGCCTTTTGGCGAAAGCCAGTAATAAAAAGGCTTAATACCAAATCTATCTCTAGAAAAAAACAAATTTTTCTCTACTGAATCATAAATTGCAAAAGACCACATTCCGTTAAAGAAGTTTTGGCACTCTACTCCCCACTCTTTGTAAGCTTCAATAATGACTTCTGTATCTGTACTTGTATTAAAATGGTGTCCTAAACCAATCAATTGTTCCCTAAGTTCAATATAATTGTAAATTTCTCCATTAAATGTAATCCAGTATCTTTCATCTATGTCAGACATTGGCTGATGTCCTTTAGGAGATAAGTCCAATATAGATAGTCGTCTGTGCCCAAACGCAACCGCAGCATCGCTAAATTTTATACCGTTAATATTTACTTTAGGTAAATAAGGACCTTCTTCTTGCCAAGAGGACTCGGCTGTATCATCACCACCAGCAATAACTACTTTTTCTTTATTAAATAAAACATAACCCTCATCATCAGGACCCCTATGATTAATAATTTTATTCATTTTAACCAAATCTTCAACAATTGGATTATTCTTAATTGAAATTATTCCACTAATACCACACATAGTTATATTTTATTATTTTTTTGAATCAAAAATGTTATTCTAGATATTATTATATAATTGAAAAGAAGAACATAAGGACTTAGGGACATAGATACAGCATAGACGTTGAATGGATACCTTACTGAGCCGCGAATATAAATTTTTTTCACTTGCCTGTCTTCTCTTATACGATTTATTATCGAAGGCAGATGCTTAATGTTAACAGATGCGATCAAGGGTAATGACCTAAACTGAATATACGTTTGTTTTAAGTAGGAAATTCTGTCTTTTTTCAAAATTGAACCCTTCCAAGTGTGAAAGAAATCTCTTAAATCATTCAGCCCATTGCGAAATCCAACAGTTGAAATTTCTCTATTAATTAAATTTGAATTAGTTGCAGAGCCTTGTCGCGTAGTTCTTCTATAGAAATCATTCTCTAAAAAAGAATAAGTTGTTGCAACGCTAAAAAACTTTGCCAAAAAAATAGCGTCTTCCAAAAATGGAACTTTTTCAGGATACATTACAGAATATTTTACAATTACTGTTTTCTTATAAAGAATTGCCCATGATCTATCAGGGTCAGACCAAATGTTATTCTCGCCTTTGCTTCTGTGAAAATATTTTAAATCTGTGAATTTTTTCTGAGCTAAAGCGCTATAATCTGTTTTCCAAATTACTTTGTTGGTTTTATCATACTTTTCATAATCCAGAAAAATAGCATCATAGTCTGTTGTAGATAAAAATTCAAAAATATCTGCGAAAACATTTTCGTATATATAATCATCTGGGTCTATTGGCAGTATGTATTTACCCTTAGCCATTGCTATTCCGTTATTTCTAGCCATTGAAACACCTTGGTTTTCCTGCTCTAACAAAATTATATTTGGAATTTCTTTTTGCAAATCCCGAACAATATTTGAACAATTATCAGGCGATCCATCATTAATACAGATAATTTCAAACTCATTGGTTGAAACATTCTGATCTGACAAACTTTTCAAACAGCGAGTCAAATGATCTGCTACATTATACATAGGAATAATAATGCTTATTTTAATATCGTCTTCTATCAAAATTTTCGTGAAGTTTGCCTACTCTTAAAACTAAATACTATTATCATCTAAAATGTGAATGTTAAACGATGCTTAGTGAGAACCGTGCCAATTATTTCTAAATTTTTAAAAACTTGCATAAGCAAACAAAAAAAAATGATGATACAAATACATAATCCCAGTAACTATAAACTTAATCTCCAGATTATACGAATATATAAGTTGCCCGCAAATATATCACAATCAGTCAGTTGAGCTATTCTCCTCAACAGTTGCAGTGCAGTAAATTATTTTATTTTAAACTAAATTTAATTCTATTATAAATTCGGAAGTAACCAAAAAAGACTATAGTGCTGAAATTAAAAACAGGAGCCAAATTCTTAAAATCCATTCTCAGCCCGTTAGTATTTAGTTTGTCAAGTTTATGACTTTCTAACTTTTTATTCACATCGTGATAATCCTTAAAATTAGATTTTGAGACACTCGGTGAAACACTCAATAAAACAAATTTCGCAATAAGGTGATTAATTAATCCTTTTTGTAAATCGCATAGGCTGTTCTTGCTAGCAAAATCCTTTACATCTAAGGCAGATTTTATAAATCCATTTATGGCCTTTTCAGTTTGAAACAAATTTGAATTTGTTGCACTTCCCATTCTTGTGGTCCGCTGATAAAAAGTGTTATTTGAATAACTCACTTTTTTTGCCACAGCAAATACTTTCCCTATAAATAGACCATCTTCAAGATAAGGTACGTCCTTTGGATATTGCAGATTATATGTTTTTAATAAATCCATTCTGAACAACATCGCTACTGATCGGTCTGGATCCACAACTTTATCTCCTCTTACTGCAAAATACCCCTCTACACCATCATTTATAGTGTTTTCTAAATCCTTGTAGTTGGTTTTCCATATTGAAGTGTGATTTACATCAAAAATTTCAAAAGCGCAATAAAGCACATCTAGCTTGTTTTCGTCTGCTTGATTTAATACTGCTTTAAGGCAATTTGGAACTATAAAGTCATCTGGATCAATTGGCATCATATAATATCCTCTTGCGATGGCAATACCATTATTACGCGCCATGGAAACGCCTTGATTTTCTTGCTGTATTAAGACTATGTTTGGAATTTCCTTTTGCAGCTGCCTAACAATTTCAGCGCAGTTGTCTGGCGAACCATCGTCAATGCATATTATTTCATAATCGTTGGTAGAGATGTCTTGATTAGCCAAGCTTTTTAAACAGCGTTCAACATATGGCGCTACATTGAACATAGGAACGATTATACTTAAATGTATCATTTATTTATAAAATATATTATGTCTGTTCTTAGGTAACCTTTTTTTTACAGCAAGAATATATTCAAACGGATTTAAATGCAATGAAAATAATCTATACAACTTGTTATATACATAGGTGCTTTTGTTCCAACCTAGTTTTTGAAAAACTACAGATACCGCGAACACGTGCTGCTCTGACATTACTCTTTCCCAAGGTAAAAATGGATGTGCATATTGTTTTCTTATGGGATGAGAATTTAACGCTGAAGGTTTAAATAATACATTCTCTCCAGTATTGTTTAAAGCGTTTTTGTGTATTCTATAGCCAACCGTTTCTTTTTGAAAATAAAATAATTTCTCTCCAGACTTCGTTAATAGTAACCACATTGGATAATCTTCTACCAAACGATTATTTTCATTGAAGCCACCAACATTAATTTGAATTCGTTTGTCGATAAAAGAGGAGGGCGTAAATGTAATTCTGTCAGAAAGCAGCAATAGATTATACTGATCATTTGCTGTCAAATCTGATTGCATAATGTTATCGGGATATTCTTCTGGGATTGTATGGACATAGTTTTTTGATAGAAAACTATCTTGATATACTTTTACCTGACTAAATATAATTTTTGCTTCTGGATTTTTGCTTATAAAGGACATATTATCCTCTATACAATTTGGCAATAAAATATCATCTCCTCCGATGTATTTTAGCCAGTTTGAAGGGGTCGCTTTCAAACAGCGATTAAGGTTGGAAGATACGCCCGTATTTTCAGGTACAGTTATTACTTCTACGCTGAAAAATCTTTGATAGTTTTTTTCTAAGCTTAACCAATTATTTACGATTTGTACAGTATTATCTCGCGAAAAATCGTCAGACACTATAAGTGAAATGTTGGGATAGGTTTGCGCATATATACTCTGCAGAGTTTCCTCCACAAATTTTGCAGAATTATAAGTAGCTATTGCAACTGTTACGAGTTCACTCATTTTTTAATTTTATTCTTTAATGACTCAATTAGATTTTTTAAGTTTATCCGCTTATTCAATTCGTAAATATTATATCCTAAAGTACCTATAACAATTACAGATTGTGCATAATAAGCATTAGGATATCCTAACCACTCGATGCAAATTATACATAATAATAGCGCAAACATTCCTTTCAATAGTAGAGAATAAACTTCTCTAGAAAAATGAAATGAATATTTTGATTTAACTACGGCCAACATCAAAAATATAAATACTAAGTAGCTTATAATCATAGAAATTCCAAGACCTTTCATTTCGTACTTACTATAAAATAGTAAATTAAGTCCTAAAATTATTAATGCTCCGAGAGTTTCAATTTTTAAATAAAGCTTGTTATCACCCTTTGCCAAAACTATAAATCCTACAACCCAGACCAATCCTCTTAAAGGTATTGCTATCACAGCCCAGAGTATGAAATCGAGTGCACCTAAAAACTCTGCACTAAGTAAAATTTTGATTAATATAGGCGCAGTAGCCACCAGTAGGACCAGGACAATGTTCAAAATGATTAAGACAAGTTCTGCCTGCTGATTTACAACCTCTTTCCATTTTATCTCATCTTCTATCACTCCCGCAAGTCTAGGGAAATAATCCATACCCATCGCTGTGAACACCATTCCGACATAGCTTGAAACAATAGTTAATCCTGCATTATATAGACCTAAATCGTTCAAAGAACCAGTTCTTACAATAAAAGTGCTAAGCACGAAAGAGATTCCAGATGCTAACAAGGCACTTAATGACATGCTAAGTCCCAATACCACCATTGGCTTCCCTTTTATAAAAGTATCAGTCCAACTTATCTCAACGGTTTTAATCGTTATCTTATAGTTAAAATATAGAGAAATTATAAATGTTGCGAATGCTGTAGCTATTATCGCAGGTACTACTCCTTCGATGCCATAAAAGTAAAATATTGGTAATGCTACTAATAATCCTGCAATAGAGCCATAAATAGTCGATTGTGCAAGAAACTTTATTTGTCTAGTGCCTCTTAAATATGCATTTATACCCGCAGCTAAAGCACCAAAAATAAATGTGACTGATAATAGAATGTAAGAAAAGCTATAATCAGTATTCCCAAATGCGATTTCACTGAGCAAATTTGAGAAGATAATCGTCACTAAAGCGCCAAGAATTGCAGTAAACCAAATCCATCGTTTAAAAACAGTGAAAGTTGTAACAATTTTTTCTTGATCACCAGAAGCGTGCGAGATTGAAATATCCCTTACAGCACTCTCTGAAATTCCTAGAGATGTTAAAGACCTTATAATATTTAGTCCTGACATGAACAGACCGTTTAAGCCCATTCCGGCAGTACCTATTAAAATCGCTAAGGCTTTACCGCGTATTATAGTGACAATTATATTTATTAGTTGAACACCTCCAAAAATAGAAGTTGCTTTAAAAATCGACCGGTATGAACTTTGTTGTGAACTCAAACCTTTAAATTATTTGCTTGTCAAATCGATTTATTACTTCAACAACCATTGAGACTTCCTCGTCGCTCATTACAGGACTTAAAGGTAAGCTCAATACTTTTTGATGAATAGCGTTTGTTAAAGGAAAGTCCATATGATTCATCATCTTATAAGCCTTCTGCTTATTGGGAGGTATCGGATAATGAATTAAAGTTTGAATATCATTTTCTGCTAAATACTTTTGTAGTAAATCTCGATTTTGAGTTCTAATTACAAATAGATGCCAAACGTGCTCTTTATTTTCTGAAATTTTGTAAGATGTATTGCTCGAAATAGGCAATTGCACAAGTGGGCATATTATATCGGAAGCATAACGTTCAGCAATTTCTCTCCGACGTTGATTTTCTAAATCCAAATATTTAAGTTTTACACTTAAAAATGCTGCCTGTATTTCATCCATTCTAGAATTTAGACCTTGATAAACATTTTGGTACTTTTCATAAGATCCATAATTTGCAAGGGCTCTAATTACCTCGGCTAGTTTAGCATCTTTTGTAGTTACTGCACCAGAATCTCCTAGTGCTCCTAAGTTTTTCCCAGGATAAAAACTAAATCCTGCCGCATCACCTAAAGCACCAGTTTTTATACCATTCCATGAGGCGCCAATCGCCTGCGCATTGTCTTCAATAATTTTAAGATTGTACTTTTTTGCTAATTTTTCTAATGCTTCAGACCAGCATACTTGTCCATACAAGTGGACAACCATAATTACTTTGGTACGTGTTGTTATTGCAGCTTCAATTTTAGAAATATCTAGATTAAAACTTTCATCGGGTTCAACCAAAATAGGTTTCAAACCGTTATCAGAAATAGCTAGTAAGCTTGCTATATATGTATTTGCAGGTACAATTACTTCATCACCTTCTTGTAGCAAACCAAGCTCCATATAAGCACGTAAAATTAATCGTAACGCATCCAACCCGTTTCCTACTGCTATACAACTAGCAACACCTATATAATTTGCCAACTGCTTTTCAAACTCTTGTACCTGAGTTCCTAATAAGTACCAACCTGAGTCAATTACTTTACTTGCAGCTTCAATTAACTCATCTTTATACTGAGCATTTATTTTTTGAAGATCTAAAAACTTAACCATTAGATAATTTTTATATATGTATCGACTTTTACCTTATTTTTTTAACTTAGCTTCAATAGCATTCATTAAATCACCAACGCTCTGAATTCCCGCCATTTCCCTGATTTTAAAAGAAATATCAAAATGAGATTCTACTTCATTAAGCATTATTAAATGCGCCAAAGAATCCCAATTCTCGACATCTTTTGATGACATCTCGTCGTTAATTTCTAGTTTAGGGTCTGTAAAAACATTTCTAAAAATTGTTGTTAATTCCTCTTTAATTTTATTTTTCATTATAAGTACTTTTTATATTATACGTTTCATTAATATTTTAACTCTATCAGGTAAATAATTTAAAATTAGATCTGAAGTAGCTCTAACCTCCTTTATTTTTTCAAATCCAATTTTTTCGTAAGATTTTATCGCAGGAATATTGCTTCCGAAGACCTGCACTTGGACTTCTTTCAAATTTTTGACTGTAGAAAGTTTGTTTTTGATTTGCTCTTCAATAAGAATTTTTACTAGATTTTTACCTCTATATTCAGGCGATACATACACTAGTCCTATTTGCATAACATTTCTTGTAATATCTATGTGCAATTCCGATACCACACTAGATAATTTTGCGGCATTTTTAATTTTATCGAGTGGAAGGGTATGTGCTAATAAACTACCCTTAATCGCAATTGAAGATACCCCAGTTTCACCTTCAACCCAAGCTCCTACAGCGGCAACGATTTTTCCATTATCCTCAGCTATTAGAAAACTTCCTAAAGATAATTCGCAACCATCTATATCTTCCTCTAACATCTTACGCAAACAGACATGAGTTTCCTGCTCTGTTAATCCGAATATAGTAGTATAACTTAACTTGTCCGTTCCACTCTTCTCAGCGGCAATTATAGTTTCAGTTAAGAAATCGATATCACTAAAATTAGCAGAACGCATCTTGTACTTATCCATCCTAAATCAAATTTTTTAAGTTATTTCTATCAATTTTTCCATTCGTATTTATTGGAAAAACCTCCACATTTCTATAGATAGATGGAATCATATAATTTGGCATCTTAGACTTTAAATGTTTGTCTAAATTTTTAAGATTTAAATCCTTTGATTCGATTATAAGACTGATCTCAGTATTTCCTGAACTACCAACAAATGGAATAGCAACAGCATTGCGTCCTTCTAAATATTCTCTAGCATGAAATTCAATTTCACCTAATTCAACTCTATACCCTTGGATTTTGGCTTGTGAGTCAATTCTCCCTGAGTACAAAATATCTCCCTCCTCATCAATATAACAAAGATCGCCTGTGTGGTAGAATCTCTCATAGGCACCGTCAACAGATATGTCAAAAAACGCATTCCTGTTAATAATATCGTTTTGCCAATAACCCTGCGTTAATTGTTTACCAGAAATGCACAACTCTCCCTTTATTCCATCTTCAAGGATTTTCATTTCTTCATCGATAATTAAAGTTTTCATGCCATCCATAGGTTTACCAATAGATAATAGTCCATTATAACTTTTAATTCCCTTACTGAAATCTATTTTATAATATGTACAATATATTGTGGCCTCTGTTGGACCATAGAAATCATAAATATCTGCATTAGGTATGCAATCATGCCATTCAGCAATTAGATCAGCTGGTGAAGCTTCTGCTGTAACAATACAACATCTCATGCTCTGAATGTTTATTTCACTAAAATAAGGTCTTAAAAACCTTAACATTGACGGAGCCATAGCTCCAAATGTAAGCTGATAATCTTCCAACAATTCGTACGCATACATAAACTTTATCTGACTAGTTGGAATGGTATAAATGCAAGCTCCACTTAAAAGAGGAATCAAATATGATTGAACAGATACATCAAAAGTTAAATCAAAGCATTGTAAACATCTATCATTTTCATCTAAATTAATACCAGCTTTTTGGAATGCTTTTACAAAAGCAGTGATATTTTCCCTATTAATAGTTACGCCTTTTGGCTTACCTGTCGTTCCCGAAGTAAATAATATATAAGTTAATTCCAACTCTGAAATTTCTGATACAAAACTAACTTCCCCACTAACGTTATTTAATGCAGATGTATTTATGACAGAGCATTCCTCAAAATCTACCAGACCTAAAGAATCTAATACGATTTTCAACTCGACCTGTTCTATAATTTCTAAAGAACGGTTAAGTGGTTGCAAAGAATGCAGAGGAATAAATGCCTTCCCTTCTAACCAGATCGCAATAATTGATGCATAGGTTTCTAAATCATCATTCGTAATTATTCCGATAAATTTTTCTCCGGCTGCAACTACTTGCAGTTCTTTTTGAATTTTTAATGTAGCTTGGCCAAACTGCTCATAAGTAAAAAATTCATGATTTATACAAAAAGCATTACTGCCCGAAAAATCCTTAATAGATTTTAAAATGGGAAGAATAATTTCATTTTTAAAACTCATATCTCTATCGTACTAATAATTTAAAATTTTGGTTTAAAGTCTCTATATTCACCATATTTTTTTGCCGAAATAGGAATCTTTTTTGCTGGGTTTCCAACATAAACACTATCTGGCTCTGTACTTTTCGTAACTGCTGATGCCATCGCGATAAAATTATCTTCTCCAATATCAAGGGTGTCTGAAATTGTTACATTTATACCTAAAAAGCAATTTTTTCCGATTTTAGTCTGTCCCGCAATTATTACGTGACCTGCAAGAAAGCAATTATCACTTACAATCGATCTATGACCAATAAAGTTGCCACCCCAGAGAATTACATTATCACCAATCTCAACAAAAGGCTGTAGTACGTTATTTTCTAGAATAAAACAATTTTCTCCAATCTTAACATTGTGCCAGACATTAGCTTTAGTACTTATATAAGATGCAAATTCATATCCCTTATCTTTAGCCAAATTAAATAATCTTGTTCTGGCGGCATTTAATTGAGTTGAAATAATTGCTACAAATACTTGATATTCGCTTGGCGGGAAAAAAGATTCGCAATCTTCAAAAGCTACTATCGGTAAGCCCAATAATGTATCCTCTTTAAGAAGCTCTCTCTCCACAGCAAAGCCACATACCTCGTATGAAGAATCGTGCGTAAAATATTCATATGCAATTTGCGCGGTTTCACTTGCTCCAATAAGAAATATTTTTTTCATATAATATTAAATTTTTAGATTATCTTATAATAAAATTTCTATCTCCAAGTGAGTGTATGTCTCAAAGATGAGTAGCATTCATGCGTTTCCTTAAAACGGAGTAATCCTTCATTCGGAATTCCTGCCTCAGTTGAAATTCCCAAGTCAATATATTTAAATCCTTGCTTTTTATAGAAACTCCACAAATTGAATATCAAAAAATCCATTGCTCTTGCGGGTCTTCCCTCCTCGGCGTCACCCCAAAATACAGCATAAGATATTCCTTTGTGTGCTCGGTAGAAAATTGCTCCTGCAAGTAATTCACCGTCTGAAGATAAAACCCTGAAATAATCCGTTTCAAAAATTTTACTAGTATTTAATAAATCACCAAAAGTCATAAAAATAGGCCTACCCATCCTTGCTCTATTAGCAACAATTAAATTATATATATCCTGCATCTCGGATAAAATCTCTGTTTTATAAAATTCAAGCTTGTTCTTTACAGATTGATTATAATAAGTTCTACTAGCATTATGCGTTAAAACATGGTCAAATTCAAATAAATCAACATAATTTGTTATTTCTGGGATTGACATTGTAAAACCTAAACGACATAAAACATTAACTGCCTTTGCATTAAATGTTTGAGTATATATATCGGGAGGCAAGATGATTTTTATTTCATTAATATTTTCACTTCTCGCATACTGGATCAAATCGAGTCCAAAACTTTCAATAGCGGATGGATACATTTTTTCGTTTTTAAAATGAAATCCTCCAAATGGTGCAGAGAAAGGTGATACCAAAATACCGTCACGAATTCCTGCAATTAAACCAACTTGTACCTTGTCAATATCCTGTACTAATCGTACAACTTTGTCGACTTTTTCCTCATTCAGTGATGTGAATTCTTCAGAGATAAATTGATGTGGGTTATTTGGAAAAAAATAATTAAACTGGGATGCGTCTATATTCGTTATCATTTAAAAAAAATAATTTATATTACCTTAAAGCTTTTGACTCCAAGAATGATTCATAATTTCTTATATAGTCAGATTCCATATAAGTTTGTGATGCTAGTACTAAACAAGTAGAGCCAGAAGAAAAATTATTGATATTTCGCCATATACCGGGAACTACATATAATCCTTGATAAGGCCGATTTAAAGTGATTTTTTTCTTATTTCTTCCATCGTCCAACGTAATGTCAAAACTACCTCCGGCGGCTATTATTAATTGATATAAATCTTTGTGAGCATGTCCTCCCCTATCTTCGCCACCAGGAACATCGTAGAGATAATATACCCTACTAATATCAAATGACACTTCATTATTGTTTTCAACTACTGTAATATTACCCTTGTCTCTATGA
This sequence comes from Flavobacteriales bacterium, assembly GCA_038243675.1. Classification (GTDB taxonomy): domain Bacteria; phylum Bacteroidota; class Bacteroidia; order Flavobacteriales; family Flavobacteriaceae; genus Flavobacterium. The sequence continues at coordinate 15,771 of JBBSQV010000001.1, read as the reverse complement.
TTGATATCAAGTTCTAAAATTCTACAATCATCAATCGAAGTTCGCGTCAAGTCTACTTTGACTCTCTCCTCTTTTTTTTTTTTGATTGTCGGTATATTTGATACACTGCAATTATTATTTATATAATCATCGTAAGAGCGGATGTAATCATCAGCGTCGTAAGGTGTGGATGATAAAACAAGCGCGAGTGAATTGGTGGAAAAATTCTCCATACTGCGCCATTTTCCAGCGGGAATATGTAAACCTTGATAAGAACGATTTAGATGAAAAATTTGTTTCTTATTTCCGTCATCAATAACAACATCAAAACTGCCGGAAATTGCAATTATAAACTGTTCTTGTTTCTTAAATGCGTGACCTCCACGCACTTCACCACCCGGCACATCGTAGACCCAAAAAACTCTCTCGATTTTAAAAGGTATATGATCTGGATTCTGAAGAAATGTCAAATTCCCTCTTGGATCGTGAATCTTTGGTAATTCGATAATTCTACACTCTTTCATTAGCATAATTTATTTAGCGATTTTCCGCAGGTAAGAAGCATAGCTTGACTTTCCTTCCATTAATGGATTACTTTGCAAGTCTGCAAGTGAAATAAAATTCATCTTATATCCTATCTCTTCTAAGCAAGCAATTTTCAAACTCGTTCTTTTTTCTAAGGCTTTGACAAATTCAGTAGCTTCTGTAAGCGCCTCGTGAGTTCCAGTATCCAACCATGCATAACCTCTGGACATCACTTGTAAACTTAATTGTTCTTCTCCTAAGTAATGCTCATTAACTGTCGTAATTTCCAACTCGCCTCGATGTGAAGGCTTGACATTTTCGGCAACTTGAACAACGGAATTCGGATAAAAATACAATCCTATCACGGCATAATTCGATTTTGGATCACTAGGTTTTTCAACAATACTTAAAACCTTACCATTATCATCGAATTCTGCGACGCCATAACGTTCGGGATCATCAACATAATACCCGAAAACAACCGCTTGCTTTTCTTCTTTTACTTTTTGAACAGAATCTTTCAATAGTTTTTGCAATCCAGCGCCGTAGAATATATTATCGCCTAAAACCAGACAGACATCATCATTTCCGATAAACTCTTTTCCAATAATAAACGCTTGTGCTAGTCCATCGGGAGAAGGTTGTTCAGCATACTGTAGACTAATTCCAAATTGACTACCATCACCCAACAATTTAATGAAATTAGGTAGATCGTGTGGAGTCGAAATAATCAATATTTCTTTAATACCGGCTAACATTAGTACTGACAACGGATAATAGATCATCGGTTTGTCATAGATCGGTAGTAACTGTTTTGATACTGCCAATGTTAGTGGGTGTAAACGCGTGCCGGAGCCTCCTGCGAGTATAATTCCTTTCATATATTAAAATTTATTGATTATCACAATAATCTTGATAATGCGTCAATCGCATAATTACTTTTTTATCAAAATGTCTTTAAGGCTGTCAGTCCACTCTGCAACTTCGACATTGTATATTTTTTTTATTTTACTTTTATCAAGAAGGCTTAATTTAGGTCTGGTTGCAACCGTGCGAAATTCGCCTGACGAGACTGGATTTATTCTAATACTTGCGCCAACGAACTCCTTAATTTTCAGCGCAAAATCAAACCAAGTACACTTTCCCTCATTAGAATAATTAAAAATTCCGTAGGTGAGATTTTCACAACCAATAATTGTCAAAATCACTTTCGCTAAATCATTGGCATTGGTAGGAGAACCAACTTGATCGTCGACAACATTCAGTTCGGATTTTTCAGCAAATAGTCGAAGCATAGTATTTAAAAAATTATTCCCAAATTCACTATATAACCACGAGGTTCTGAAAATTATAACTTGAGGATTCAACTCGAGAGCAAAATCTTCACCTTTCAATTTAGTCTGTCCATAGACTCCAAGCGGATTTGTGGCATCATTTTCTAATTGAGCGACACTACTTAATCCATCAAAGACGTAATCAGTAGATATATGTATTAGGGTTATACCTCTTGAAGCAGTCGCAGCTGCAAGATATTTGACACCTAGCGCATTTACATCAAAAGCCTTTTGTTGATCTGTTTCTGCATTATCAACCGCCGTATATGCAGCACAATTTATAACAAAGTGATAGATATGCTCCTCTAAAGCACTCGTTATAGCATTTTTATTGGTTATGTCTAATTGTTGAGAATCCTTAAAAATAAAATGGAAATCCTTATAATTATTTTGAATCGCAGATATTGCCATTCCTAATTGTCCCGACGCTCCTGTTACAAGAATGTTTTTCATTCTAATTCTGTTGTAAAGGACAAAAAACTTTGGGCAGTTCTATCCTTTTCGGATAGGACAATACTATTAGATTCAACTCCCCAATCAATTTTCAAAGATTCGTCGAAAGGATTGACGGATTTTTCAGAGTCTTTATTATAAATATTATCACACTTATAAAAAAATGTTGCATTTTTTGATAAGACTGAAAATCCGTGCAAAAATCCTTTTGGTATAAATAGTTGCTTTTGATTGTCAGACGATAATAGCACAGCAATCCACTGTCCAAAAGTGGCTGAATTTAATCTAACATCTACAGCTATATCCAAAACTTCTCCCTCAAGAACTCTCACTAATTTTGCCTGCTGATGTGCACCGGTTTGCATATGCAGTCCACGAACAACTCCGAACGTAGATCTAGATTGATTGTCTTGCACAAATTTTGGACAAAAATTTAATATTTTTTCAAGTTTGTCTTGATTATAAGATTCTAAAAAATATCCTCTACTGTCTACAAAAATTTGCGGCTCAATAATAAAACATCCTGATAATTTCGTTTCGGTTGCTTTCATATTATTACTTGTACTGGTTACTATAATACTTCTGGTAATCACCTGAAGTAACATTTTTTAACCATTCCTCATTTGCCAAATACCAATCGATAGTTCTTTCCAATCCCTGTTCAAAAGTTACAGAAGGTGACCAACCAAGTTCAGAATTTATTTTACTAGCATCAATAGCGTAACGCAAATCGTGTCCTGGCCTGTCTTTTACATAAGTTATCAGTTCAGCGGATTCTCCAGCATTTCTGCCTAATTTTGAATCCATTTGCGTGCATAACAACTTCACCAAATCGATATTCTTCCATTCATTAAAACCTCCAATATTATATGTTTCGTGTTTGCGACCTTTGTGAAATACTAAGTCAATTGCTACAGCATGATCCTCTACATACAACCAATCACGAGTATAATTCCCATCGCCATAAACTGGTAATGGTTTCTTTTCAATAATATTATTTATAAAAAGAGGAATTAATTTTTCTGGAAAGTGATTCGGTCCATAATTATTAGAACAGTTGGTAATTACATAAGGCAAGCCATAGGTCTCACCATAAGCTCGTACAAAATGATCAGATGCAGCTTTTGAAGCTGAGTATGGTGAGTTTGGATCGTATGATGTCGTTTCCGTAAACAATCCTGTTTCGCCCAACGAACCGTAAACCTCATCAGTAGATATATGGTAGAAAAGTTTATTTCCAAAATTGCCATCCCATAACTTTTTTGCAGCGTTTAACAGATTCATTGTACCAATAACATTGGTTTTTACAAATGCCAGCGGATCAGATATAGAACGATCTACGTGTGACTCTGCAGCTAAGTGCAAAACACCATCAAACTTATATTGATCAAATAAGCTATCTATAAAATCTGCATCTAAAATATCTCCTTTTACAAAGGTGTAATTGGAGTTATCTTCGATATCTTTTATGTTTTCAAGATTCCCTGCATAGGTAAGAGCATCTAAATTATAAATATTATACTCAGGATAGTTTTGAACAAACCGTCTAACAACATGAGACCCGATAAAACCAGCACCGCCAGTGATAAGAATATTTTTCATCTTCTATAAATTTCTTTCTGCTATTTTACAATATCTGTGAAATCAATGCCAACATAGCACAGCTTCGCGTCGTGAGTCCCATAAAAGACCCACAATTTGTTATAATTTAAATAAGTAGCGTCGATAAAACACTATCAAATTTTATTCTGCTTTAGCACTTTACTGACTAATTAAATCGAAGCAAATTTTAATACTATAATCTTTTTTTAGAATGTGCAAAACTAAGCTAATCGATTCATTAAAACTATGTTAAAAAGACTTCTTTTAATAAACGCCAAGTCACACTAATTTAACCTAAAATTCCGCTTCTAAAATTATGTAATTTTATAAAGCTGATTTATTTATAATTAATTTAATTCCTAAACTAGGTAAAAACAAATGTGCTTTCTGAGTGGAAATATGCTCAACTGTTGCCTGTTGCCCTTTAAAAACACCTTCCTGTAACATGACTTCCTCGCCCCGCTGCAATGCAGTCACAAAAACCTCACTGTTTGGTTTTTCAATTTCTCTTCGCATCAATTCCATTTCTTCGTCTCGAATTACGGCTGGTTTTCCTAGCCAGAAAACGTAATTTAAAACTCCATCAATTATAAATACTTCCTGTCTTTTTGACTCTTCTATCTGAATAAAAACATATGATGAAAATAAAGGTGAAACTACTTTTTTCTTGCGATCGCTCCACTGCCGTATTTCTGTTTTAAGCGGCAAATAAATCGTAAACCCCAACTGCTCCAATTGCTGTGCTATCTTTTGTTCCTTTCGAGGCTTTGAATAAAGCGCATACCAATGTAACATAGAAAAGATTTAAGAATTGAAAGATTGAAAGATTGAAAGATTCAGGAAAAACATTCCTGACCTTCCGTACTTTCTTTTTATATTAATTTCGATTATTTCTATAATTTCGATTATTTTGATATTCTATAATTTCCCATCTACTTCACACTTCAAAATGCCTTTTACATCGTATAATATGGATTCTTCTTTTTGCAAACTTGCAATATCAAGATCCAAAAATTCTTTATGCGCAACACCCAAAACTACAGCATCAAACTGTTCAGTAGGAAGCGTAGACTGACTTTTTAACTTATACTCATGCTCTACTTCTGCAGCGTTAGCCCAAGGATCATAAATCGTAACAGCAATTCCGTAATCTTCTAAAGCTGCTACAACATCTACAATTTTTGTATTACGAACATCAGGGCAGTTTTCTTTGAAAGTAACCCCCAACATTAGTAAAGTAGAATCTTTTACCGCTACTCCCTTTTTTATCATACACTTAACTACCTGGGAAGCTACGTAAGCTCCCATGCTATCATTAAGTCTTCGACCTGCCAAAATAATTTCGGGATGATATCCTTTTTCCTGTGCTTTTTGAGCTAAGTAATAAGGATCAACACCAATGCAATGTCCGCCAACAAGACCCGGTTTAAAAGGCAAAAAATTCCATTTAGTACCAGCAGCTTCTAAAACATCGTGTGTATTAATATCTAATAAATTGAAAATCTTTGCAAGTTCATTTACAAATGCAATATTGATATCTCTTTGAGAATTTTCTATAACTTTTGCAGCTTCGGCAACCTTAATTGTCGGTGCCAAATGTGTCCCTGCTTTGATAACTGTTTTGTAAAGATTGTCTACAATTATTCCGATTTCTGGAGTTGAACCAGCAGTTACTTTTAATATTTTCTCTACTGTATGTTCTTTATCTCCTGGATTAATGCGTTCTGGCGAATATCCTGCAAAGAAATCTTCGTTGAATTTCAGCCCACTATGGCGTTCTAATACTGGAACACATTCTTCTTCTGTAACACCTGGATAAACCGTAGATTCGTAAATTACGATATCTCCTTTTTTCAAAACTTTTGCTACTGTCTCACTTGATCTGTAAAGAGGAGTAAGATCAGGACGGTTATTTTTGTCTACCGGAGTAGGGACAGTAACAATATAAATGGTGCAATCGCGAATATCTTCAAGATTATCTGAACAGAATAGACCTGTGCTAGCAGTTTCAAAATCGGAAACTAGAACCTTTTGCAAAACCTCATCAGAAATTTCCAAAGTATTATCTTTTCCTGAACGAAGTTCTCCTATTCTTTTTTTATTAATATCAAATCCTACAACCTGATGTTTAGTAGCAAAAAGGCGCGCTAATGGCAAACCCACATATCCTAACCCTATTACCGCGATTTTTTTTGCTTGCATACTATCTGTTCTATAAATTTATAACCTTTTCTAATTATTTATTTTAACTAAGCTTGAAAAACTTGTAATCCCTCTACCTCAATTTCAGAAAGCGAAAATACTACTTTTCTATTTATTACTTCTTCAATTTTAGTAGATAAATTCTTAACATATTCTTTGTCAAGTGATTTACCCACAAGCGTAACCATAATTGTTCCTGAGTCTATACCATTTGCATAATCTCCCGTCAGAATAATTTTTTCTACAGAACCCATACGCTCTAATACTTGCGCGGTAATTGCATCAAGACCAATATAGGTCCGCACAATTTTCTGCAACGATCCAAATAAAGGATGCTTGCTATTTGCTTTGTACAAAACTCTATTTTGAACATTTTCTTTTTCAAGATAACCTGCCTCCGAAAGATTGTTTAATTCTTTCCGAATGGAATTCGTTGATTCATTAAATTCAGTCGCCAACCCGCGCAAGTGTCCTTCATTAGCGACGTTGATAAAGAACTTTACCAATAGTCGCAAGCGAGTTTTTGAAGTGATTAATGAATCTAACATTTTAACACATTATTAATGCGCAACAAAAGTACTCGATATTTTTGAAGGAGCAAATAATTTGTTATGGAAAAATTATTTGCTCCTTCAAAAATATCGAAGGGGATTGGAGAATGGAGAATGGGGGAGTGTGGAAAATATTTAGTCTATTATAATTGTTTTGAATTAAATTGTAAATTGCTTTGCATTTTGATTATTATTATTAATATTATTATGGCGAAAACACATAAAGACTTAAATGTCTATAAGTTGCCAATAAAATTTGTAACTAAGGTGTAGGCCAATACTTCAAAATTCCCAAAGGAAGAACTCTTTGGTTTAGTCTGTCAGATGCGTAGAGCGGCGGTTTCTATCCCTTCCAATATTACCGAGGGTGTAGCTCTAGGCAAGGGAATAAAGAATATATTCATTTTTTGTATATTGCTATGGGCAGCATAGCGGAACTAGAAACACAGATACTTGTTGCTGCAAATTTATCTTTTATAAAACCTAGTGAAAAAGAGTACTTAGAAATAAATTGGATGAAATTAGTAGATTATTAAGTGGTTTAATTCGATATAGGAAAAGCTTACATGTATAAAAAAGAAACAATTACACCCCCTTATTTCTTCCAATTCCCAATTCCTATTGCCCATTCTCTACTCCCCCCAATCCTTATTCTCTAGCATCCATAAAGTTCACAATTTCATCATAGCGATTACTCCAAGGCCAAAAATATTGCAGCACCATTGGGATGTGTTTTTTATTTAGAAAAATCGGAGACACTTGCGGTTGGTAGTTATTTAGCTCTTTCAGAAAACGCTCATTTGCAACTTTGATGGAGGGATAGGTTTTCTTGCCCACATAAATTAGAAAAGGTGGTGTTTGCTTATCGAGAAAAAAGATTGGGGAAGCGTTTCGCCATTCTTCTGGATCATTTGTCCAGGTTGTGAGATAATTATTCCCTGTTGTTGGAGGATAATTTTCTAGATAATGCTTCATGTCCAGCCCTGCCGCATCATTTAAGATAATGCCTGAAACAGTTTTGGGTGAAACTCCATATTTGGGATTCATTGTGGCAAGTGCGACTAAATGTCCGCCCGCAGAATGTCCGGTAACAAAAAGTTTGTCACTATCTCCGTTATAATCTTTTATGTTTTCTTTTGTCCAAAGAATTGCTGAGGCAACTTCGTGTGCCATCTGATCGTAATTGGCGTTTGGACTTAAAGTGTAAGAAGGAATAACGGTAATCACGCCTTTTTTGGCGAAATTTCGCCCAATAAATCCGTACAAATTTTTGTTGCCAGAATTCCAATTTCCGCCATAGACAAATACCAAAACAGGCATCGGCTCTTTTGAAACTTTTCGTGGTACAAATATATTCAGTTTTAAATCTGACTTACCCGATTTTTTAAGATAAGTAACATCTTTGAATTTGGTAGAACTGCAGCTTCCGAGTATTCCGCCTAAGAAAATAATTAAAAGTATATAACGCATATTCAAGGAAAGTTAACGGTTAATGGTTTACAGTTGACAGCTTGTGCTCTCATAGTTTTGGTTACGTCAAGTTTACTTTTTTAAACTTACCTACCAATTACGATGATTTTACTATTATAGTTTTATGATTTACGGTTGATGGTCAAGAACAAAAAAAAAGGTAGAAGTTAGAAGTGATTGTTCTCCGCAAAATTTGCTGTGTAATTGAAATTCGCGTGGTTATATCGTTACTATAACTAGTCTTGCAAAATATAATTTCTATCATGAAAAATTTATTCCTCGCCACCACAACCGCCCTAGCCCTGATGGGAACGGCATCCTTTCCTGCCCTTTTTTGGGCAGGAAAGATACAGTGGACAGCAGGATAAAGCTCCAAAAAACAAGTTTTGTCCTAATAAAAAATATTCCCTATCCCCTATTCCTAATCTCTAATTCTGTAACACTAAGATCCGATGCCTTTGTATATAAATCCGATTGTTTCCAATTCTTTTTTATCCAAAATATTACGACCGTCAAAGACAAAAGCAGGTTTTTTCATATTGTCATAAATACGCTGCCAATCGTAAGTTTTAAATTCTTCCCACTCTGTAAGCACCGCTATTGCATGTGCATCTTTACAGGCCTCGTAAGACTCGTCGTACATTTTTATCTCTCTGCTGCAAGTATCATCGCTGCTGGCCAAAACCAGATCTAAATCAGATTTCATTTGCAGTTCAGTCACTTTTGGGTCAAAAACTGCAATATTTGCTTGTTCACAAAGAAGGTTTGCAGCTACATAGATAGCAGGTGACTCTCGTGTGTCATTTGTATCTTTTTTGAAAGCCCAACCTAAGAAAGCAATCTTTTTGTCTGCAACCGTATTATACAGTGTTTTTACAATATTGCGTCCAAAACGTCTTTTTTGGTGATCATTCATAATTATTACTTGTTCCCAGTAATCGGCAACTTCCTGCAAACCGTAACTTTGAGCGATATAAACAAGATTCATAATGTCTTTCTGGAAACATGAACCTCCAAATCCGACAGAAGCTTTAAGAAATTTTGCACCTATGCGGCTATCCATTCCTATTGCAGATGCAACCTCGTTGACATCGGCGCCAGTTTTCTCACACAATTCTGACATGGCATTTATAGACGAAACTCTTTGTGCTAGAAATGCATTCGCAGTCAGTTTTGACAGCTCTGAAGACCATACATTTGTGGTAAGAATTCTTTCTTGGGGAACCCAATTTGCGTAAATAGAAGCTAATTCAGCAATTGCAATTTGTCCTTCTATTGATTCATCTCCCCCAATTAGAACTCTATCCGGAGCTAGCAAATCTTTGACAGCGGTACCTTCTGCAAGAAACTCAGGATTTGAAAGTATTTGAAATTGCACACCATTTCCTGTGTGATCTAATATGCTTTTGATCGCTGCAGCTGTACGGACAGGCAAGGTAGATTTCTCAATTACGATCTTATCCGTTTTTGCAACACGTGCAATTGTACGGGCGCATAATTCGATGTATTTCAAATCAGCCGCCATACCTTTACCTAGACCATAGGTTTTTGTAGGTGTATTTACAGATATAAATATCATGTCTGCTTCTTCTATAGCTTTTTCAACCTCAGTAGAGAAAAACAAGTTTTTATCTCTGACCTGCCCTACGATTTCAGATAATCCTGGTTCGTAAATTGGCAATTTGTCCAAATCCGTATCGTTCCACGCCGCAATTCTAGCTTCGTTAAGATCGACAACAGTTACCTGTATTGCTGGGCATTTCTGAGCAATTACTGCCATTGTAGGTCCTCCAACATATCCTGCACCAATACAACAGATTTTTTTTATATTCATAACATTTAAACTTAATAGTTGTCGCGGCAGCAATACCGCTTTTTATTTAATTTTATTTTTAAAATTTAATTTTGATATGAGTAAAAGGTTTAAAGCAATTAACCTTTTTTTCATTTCATTATCATTATTTAAAATTTTTCGAATATTGAGATCTTTTGAAAACTTTTGAGTATTTTGCATCTCTCCAATATTTAAATCTTTATCTATTTCGATTATTTAGATATTTTTGATTGTTTAGATTTCTCAATCTTTTAATTTTCAGTCTTTAAATTCTCCCAATACCAACCAATCGCTTCTTTAAGTCCCTCCTTAATGGAAAACTGAGGATCGTATCCCAACAAATTTTTTGCTTTGTCAATACTTGCCAGCGAATGTGGAATATCTCCTGCTCGATTTGGTCCATAAATAATTTCTATATCTGCAATCTTCGCATCGTATTCAGAAAGATATTCTTTAAGATATCCTACTAAATCATTTAAAGTATTTCTATCTCCGTAAGCAGTATTATATACTGTATTTATCGCTTCAGGATTTTGCGTAGTCATCGCACGCTCGTTCATCTGAATGACATTATCAATATAAGTAAAATCTCTTGAGAAGTTACCATCACCATTGATGACCGGACTTTCATTTTTCATAAGTTGCATTACAAACTTAGGAATTACGGCTGCATAAGCTCCATTTGGATCTTGTTTACGACCAAATACATTGAAATATCTAAGACCAATTGTTTCAAGTCCGTAGCTGCTGCTAAAGATATTGGCGTACAATTCATTTACATATTTTGTAATAGCATAAGGCGATAAGGGTTTCCCGATTACATCTTCTACCTTAGGCAATCCTTTTGAATCTCCATAAGTAGATGAACTTGCAGCATAGACAAAACGCTTAACTTTTGCATCACGTGCCGCAACAAGCATATTTAAAAATCCAGAAACATTCACATCATTGGTAGTTACTGGATCATTAATAGAACGTGGCACTGAACCTAGAGCGGCCTGATGTAAAACATACGATGCACCATTTACTGCTTTCTTACAATCTTCTAAATTGCGAATATCACCTTCTATTAATTGGAAATTTTTGTGATCTATAAACGCCGCTAAATTATGACGATGACCTGTTGCAAAATTATCTAAGCATACAACTTTGTAATTTTTACCTATAAAATATTCGCAAAGATTGGAGCCAATAAATCCAGCTCCACCGGTAATCAAAATCGTAGCATCTTCGTTTTTTATCATCATTATATAATTTATTTTTTTCTAAGTGTCTTTTTTATTTTGCCTAACATCGAATGATCATCTTCATCATCGTGATATCCTTGGGCATAAGTACCGTAACCATAGCCGTAGCCATAACCGTAGCCATCTCCATAACCTGAGCCATACTTGGCTTTATTTTGATACCCATTAAAAACAATAGATACATTTGTCAGCTCTTGGCGGTCAGTTCTATTGTTCAGTAATCGAATCATTTCTTTTTTAGTATAATTTTGTCTAACCACATAAAGGGTAACATCAGCAAACTTAGAAAGTTCGATAGCATCAGATACAAGTCCAACAGGTGGAGTGTCCAACAATATATAATCATACTTTTCTTTCAGCTTTTCAATAAATTCGGTCATCGCATCTCCTATAAGTAGCTCAGAAGGATTTGGAGGTATCGGTCCCGAACTAACTACATCTAAATTTGGAACATTTGTAGAAAAAATCACCTCATCAAAAGTTGATTGTCCGATCAAGTAATTTACTACGCCAATTTCATTTGTAAATCCAAAATCTTCAAATATTTTTGGCTTACGCAAATCCAGCCCAACTAGTATTGTTTTTTTTCCACTCAAGGCGAATACTGTACCTAGATTGATACTGCAGTACGTTTTTCCTTCACCACTGATAGAAGACGTTAATAGTAACGTTTTACTATGCTCAAGCTTATTCTTTTTGTAGATAAATTGCAGGGATGACCGAATTGCTCTAAAAGATTCTGCAAGTGCAGATTTTGGCTTTTCGAATACCGTTAAATTTGAATTACCAATTTTAAGTCCAATTACGCCGATTATTGGAATATTTGTATTTCTAGTAATATCGTCTGTGTTCAGTATAGAATCTTCTATAAAAAACAGCGCAAAAATTATTAAAAGTGGAATTATCATTCCCAAAAAAGCTGCTAGAATATAGTTGACGCTCGTATTAGGACCCACAAGACCGCGACCGATATCTTTGGCAGAATCTATAAAGTGAATATCTGATAAGTTGGCCGCTTTTACAATTTCGGCTTCGTTGCGTTTGGCAAGAAAAGAATTGATGATACTTTCGCTAAGATCATACTTCCGCTTAATTTTCACGTATTCCTGCTTCTCTGAAGGCAGTTTTCTGATATCACTTTCTATTCCAGCTATTTTTGAATTCACTAGAGACAAGTCATAATCGACTTCCTTCTTTGCAGATTTTACATTTTCTAATAGCACTCGCTTTAACGCTTCAATCTGAACATCAAAATCTTTGAATAATCGTTCACTTTTCACGGTATAAGCCAACTCTGAACGCTCGGCAGACAGTGCGATTATTTTTGAAACATTTGTAGATATATTAGGATCATCAATTCCTGCCACAGAGGGCGCAGGAAGTTTGGAAAAATCCACACTATTTCGCAGGTAATTATTTAGAGAATTCAAATAAGCAATTTTACGAAGAATTCCATCCTTTTGAACATCATATTGAAGTAAGTTGCCCGAGATCATACTCCCATCGGCTTCCATCTCAAAGACATTTTTGTCTTTTGTAAAAGCTTTCATTTCCCCTTCAGAAACTTTCAATTGATTGTCCATCGCGGCAAGCGTGCTATCTATAAAGGCAATTGTATTAGTAGCAAATTGGTTTTTTCTATCCAATTGCGATTTGATGAGTGTTTTTACGGTCTCATTTAGATAATCAACCATTCGAGCTTTGTTTGTTCCTTGCAACGAGAGCGTAATAAGTGATCCAGCTTTGGCGTCAATTTCAGTTCCAATTCCACGATAGGATGCAACAACGTCATCGAAGTTTTTAAATTTTACAATATACTCCTCACCAATATAATCTCCTGGCTGATCGGTCATTTCTACAACAAGATTTAGAAACGGCAAGGCGATTTTTTCTCCTACTTTAAATCTTTTTTGAAATTCCCCTTCGGCAACTCTAACATCAGCTCGTTTGTTATCTTCATAATAAACTGTTTCTACAGATGGATTGCTGAATTCTAATCTGACATTAAATTCAGAAGGAGTTATAAACTTTATGTAGATCTCTTGATCTAAAACGTTTGCATTTTTCTTGTCTAGATTGATGTAAAAAGGCACTGCTCCATAGGCATCTCTTGTATAGTAATCGTCCTGAACCAGGTAATCTATATAGTAATCTAATTTTTCGACTACTAATTCGTTGTGAGATCGCGATTTGATTGTAGACGAAATATTCTGAACTTGATCTGAAGTACCGCCCCAGTTAAATACCAGAGAGGTATTTGAAGTGAAAAAAGGATTATTCTCTTCTTTTACAACAACAGTCGTGTCCATTACGTAAATCTTTTCTTTACGAATATTTACCTGATGTGCTATAGTAAAAGCAATGACTAAGCTTGCCAAAAACCATCTCCAATAGCTAGCAGTTTTTATCAAAAAACCTTTAAAATCGAACGTGTTTTGATTTTCAAGAAAGCTAAAGTCTTTATTATCTAGCATAGTCTTATCTCGTTAGCAATAATATGGTTGTAGTCACTAATGTGAGAGCAGATATTATAGTCGTAAAAGACTGCAATCCTGTAGTACCTGTACCCCAAGTTTTTTGAGGCAGCGGTTTGATGTACACATAATCATTTGGTTGCAAATAATAGTAAGGCGATTTCATCGCATTGATGTCTGTTAAGTCAATATTGTGAATTTCTGTACCGTGTGGAAATTGTCTAATAACCGCAACATTTTTACGGTCTCCCGTAACTGTAATATCTCCTGCATTAGCAACAGCTTCGAGAATATTTACCTTATCCTGCAATAAAGTTTTAGTGCCTGGCGATTGAATTTCTCCATTGATTGTATATCGAAATCCTGCTAATTTTACACTTACAAAGATATTGGCTGTAGCTTTAAAATATTCTGCAAGCAGTTGCTTTTCTATGGCTTGTCTCGCTTCGGCAACTGTAAGTCCTAAAATATTAATCTCATTCAATAATGGAATTCTAATATTTCCATGATCATCAATGGTGTAACCATTAAAATATAAAGTCTCTGCAGATTGAGTTGTTGTCGCTTCTGAAGTTTTAAACATTTCGACTAACTTTGAGTCAATCGCTTTAATATCGACACTAACGATATCGTTAACTTGTAGTCTATATGGTTTTGAAGCTACTGCACTAATTGGCGCAACGACCTCATCAGGATACTTGTTTTGTAAATAAATTAGATCTTTTGTTGGGACGCAAGATGAGAAGAGACAAATGATTGCCAGTAAATACAAGAATGATTTTGTCATTTCTACAAAAATGTTAGTAAACAAAGATAGTTTTTCATTTTTAATATCAAAAATAGCTAGTCTTTATATTCACTAGGAGGTTTTGAGTGAATTTTCAAAAGGGATCCGCTGCAGAATACTTCTACCCAATGTAACTTCATCAGTAAATTCCAACTCATCTCCGGCGGCAATTCCTCTTGCTATTGCAGAGGTTATCTTAACGAGATCTTTCGCTTGACGATATATATAAAAATTGGTAGTATCACCTTCCATCGTTGGGCTTAAAGCAAATATAAGTTCGTCCACTTCTGCAGTTTTCAATTTCTCGATCAACGAAGCAATTTTAATTTGGCTAGGGCCGATGCCATCAATAGGAGAAATTTTCCCCCCCAAAACATGGTACACTCCTCTAAATTGGCCAGTGTTTTCTATAGCCATCACATCGCGAACATCTTCGACAACACAAATAATGCTTTTATTTCTTTTCGGATTGCTACAAATTTCACAGATCGCGGTATCTGAAATATTATGGCAGTTATCGCAAAAGTTAATTTCGGATCGCATTGTGCTTAACGCCTGACTCAAAAATTCAGTTTGATCCTTTGGCTGCTTTAGCAAATGCAACACAAGTCTTAATGCTGTACGCTTTCCAATACCTGGCAAACGCGACATCTCGTTAACAGCATTTTCTAATAATTTTGAAGAGAATTCCATAGCACAAAAGTAATTCTTTCAGTTGGCTTTTTTATCAATTTTGCAATCGAAATATTTCGTCTCAAAGCAGACTGATTTTTTTCGTATTTTGCGCCTACAAAAATATTTTGATGACTCCATTTACAATCTTGATGCTGATAGTAATTTACTTCGGCATTCTACTTCTCATATCTCACGTGGTAAGCAAAAAAGATAGCGGCAACGAAGCGTTCTTTAGTGCAAACAAAAATGCCAAATGGTATTTGGTAGCTTTCGGTATGATTGGTACTGCTCTTTCGGGCGTGACATTTATATCTGTTCCTGGAGAAGTTGGCGCACCGGGCGGGGAGCAATTCAAATATTTTCAGTTCGTTTTAGGGAATGCAATTGGATTTATAATTATCGCCAAAGTACTACTACCATTGTATTACCGAATGAATCTGACTTCCATCTACAGTTATATCGAAGATAGACTCGGCACGTACTCATACAAAACTGCTGCTTCTATATTTTTGCTTAGCAGAACAATTGGATCGGCTTTCAGATTATACTTGGTGGTAATTGTTCTGCAACGATATGTTTTTGATTACTACGGTGTTCCGTTTGCCATGACAGTTTTAATTTCACTTGCGCTGATTTTT